>JAICIM010000427.1 GCA_025928885.1 Ktedonobacteraceae bacterium
CATTGGTCTGCGCTTCGCTGGCATGATAGCCATCACTTGCGAACTTACAATTGCTATTCGTCGTCCAACCGACGCCCTTATTGTTGTCGGTCATCGGATCGTCCAGCTTGAGATTGGCACTGAAGGGATAGGTTGAAACGACGGCGGTCGCAGTGGCATTAGCCTGAGCTGCGGCGGTTGCCTTCGCCTGCACCTGCACCTGAGCGGTGGCGGCAGTGTTCGCACTCGCCGTCGCTGTCGCATGCTGATTATCAGCTGCAATCTGGCTATTGCGCGACGAGACGCTAATGATCGCCACCAGTCCACCTACCACAACCAGAATTGCCAGAATGATCAACAACATTTTACTCCCCGATGAGCGACGCGGAGCTGGAGGCGGGGCCGCATTATAAGCGGGCGGAAAAGCGCCGGGATAGGAATATTGATTGGGCGGTTGATTCACCTGATTGGGCGGTACTTGATTGGGAGGCGCTGGATTGGGATAGGGATACTGATTCGGTGGTGGCTGATTGATCCCCGGCGCACTATTCGGATACTGGTTCGGCGGCTGATTAATACCTGGCGCACTATTCGGATACTGATAGGGATTCGACGGCGGTCGCGCAGGATTCGCGGAAACCGTCGGGGGAAGTGCATAAGGATCATAGGGCGCTCCTCCTGGTGTCGCTGGTGGTGGGGGCGGTGCGCCATAGGGATTATTCGGATAATTGTTGGGATTGGAGCCGGGCTGATTCGATGCTTGCATCGTCTCCTGATAGGGATCAGGCGGCTGACCCTGCCCTTGCGAACCACCATAGGAGGTTGGATTATGATTCATAAATGCATGTATCTCCTTATAAAACGACTGAGGAAGCGCAATCTCCTGATCCGCAGCCGTTGCTCTTCCCCGAAAAATGATAGCGACAGATACAACAGGATGCACCTGTTATACGCCGCACTTGAGGATTTTTTGCACAAGATTCGTTAGCAATTTTCTCGCATCCATGCAAAAATCATCTTTAATAAGCTTTTTTGTCAATAAATTCAACAAAAAATTGCAGCGATTGAGGATTCCCCAATGCCCCTCTACTAACAGCCTTCTCGACCGGAACGCCCATAAAGAGCTTTTTAATTGGCACCTCCAACTTCTTACCGCTCAGAGTGCGCGGCACATCTGGAACGGCGATAATCTCATCTGGAACGTGGTGAGGCGAGACGTTAGTGCGTAAACGTGCCTTGATCCTGGCCTTCAACTCGTCATCCAGTTGCACATTCTCTCTCAGCACGACAAAGAGCGGCATGTAATACTTCCCACCGGGCTGCTCTATACCGACCATCAGGCTATCCAGCACCTCTGGCAAACCTTCGACGACGCGATAGATCTCGCTGCTGCCCATTCGAATGCCCATACGGTTAATAGTGGAATCCGAGCGCCCATAAATAATAGCGCTGCCTCGCGGCGTGATCTTGATCCAATCGCCATGCCGCCAGATGCCAGGATACATGTTAAAATAGCTCTCCTGGTAACGCTCCCCATCAGGATCATTCCAGAAGAACAGCGGCATCGAGGGCATCGGCTCCGTGATGACCAGTTCACCCACTTCATCAACAAGCGACTGCCCCTGCTCGTCAAACGCATCAACCTTTGCGCCCATTGCCCGACATTGCAGTTCCCCCAGATGAACCGGCAACAGCACGCAACCGCCAACAAACGCGGTACAGACATCGGTGCCGCCACTGACCGAGGCCAGCCAGATATCCGGCTTGACATGCTCATAAACCCACTGAAAACCCTCCGGCGGCAAGGGTGAACCGGTCGAGCCAAGCCCTCGCAATGCGCTCAGATCGTAGGTAGCACCCGGCTCTATTCCAGCCTTCATGCAATTGGTGATATATGCAGCGCTGGTGCCGAAAAAGTTCATGCGTGTATCTTGAACAAATTGCCAGAGCGTGCCACTGTCGGGATAGGCAGGACTCCCATCGTAGAGCAGCATCACACCGCCCACCAGCAGGCAACTGAGCAACAGGTTCCACATCATCCAGCCCGTCGTGGTGAACCAGAAGAAGCGGTCACCTGGCTTTATATCGAAATCTAACGATAAGCTCTTGAGATGTTCGATCAAGATGCCACCCTGTCCCTGCACAATCGCTTTGGGTAGGCCCGTAGTGCCGGAGGAATAGAGCACCCATAACGGATGGTTGAAAGCCACCTGCTCAAAGTGCAAGGGGGCTGGCTTGCTCAACATCTCGCTCCACGTGACGGTATGCTGCAAGCTCTCTGGAACTGGCTCGGCCTTGCCCAGCAAATAGGGGAACAGTACCGTCTGCTGCACCGTTGGTAGTGCCTGTTGCAGTTCCGCCACGATGGCACGGCGATCAAACCTTTTGCCACCATATTGATAGCCATCGACGGCAAAAAGCACCTTTGGTTCGATCTGTTTGAAGCGATCGATAACGCTGCTCGTGCCGAAATCAGGAGAGCAGCTTGACCAGATGGCCCCTATACTGGCGCAGGCTAGAAAAGCGATCAACGTCTCTGGAATATTGGGCATGTAGGCCACCACTCGATCACCGCGCTCAACGCCCAGAGCACGCAGCGCATTGGCGACCGCACCAACTTTCTGGCTCAGCTCCGCCCAGGAAACCTCTACCAGCGCATGTCGTTCAGAGCGAAAGAGCAGCGCGGGCCGCGCCGTGGTGGCGTTGCGAAAAATATGTTCGGCAAAGTTCAGTCTGGCCCCAGGAAACCACTCGGCCCCCGGCATCTTGCGCTCAACCAGTACGGAGGTATAGGGTTGCGATGCTTGCACATGAAAATACTCCCAGATCGAGGCCCAGAAATCCTCAATCTTCGTCACCGACCACTCCCACAGTTCCGTACGTGAGTGAAAATGCAGGTTTTTCTCCGTTGCTAACCATTGCATATATTGAGTGACATTTGCCTGTTGTTGTAATGCTTCTGAGGGTTCCCACAGGGGGTGTGCATTGCCAGATGACGTTACCACGTTCGTGCCTTTCCCGATCAATTGAACGCTCTTCATTGACCACTACATCAAACATTCATTGGTTGATTTATGTGAGGATGTCGCCTGGACCAAAGGTGATCTCTTCCCATTATAACATTCTCAATGCACACTCTCCCTCATAGTTATATTCGCGCGGGGTTACACCCGGTCTCTCAGCCTTTCTCTTCTTCAAGAATACGCTTGAGCTGACGAAGCTGCGTTTCCACCTGATTTTTCACCATTGCTGCCATCAGCGGTTTCGCCAGTTTCAAGACATTTCCCGGCTCTCCCTCGCCAACCGCTGTGACCAGCGTTCCCGCTGCATCTGGCGCAAACGTAAAGGTGTTTTCCAGGGGAAATGGACCCGAAATCGTTTTGAGCGCAAACGTTCTGGACGGTTCATAAGCGGTAATTTCCGTGGTGATCTCAAACTTTTGCCCCAGCACATCAACACGCTGTACAAAACGCGAGCCGATCCCGAGTGGTCCCTCGCTCGTTTGCCGAATCTCACAGGCCGGTGTCCAACGCGGCACATTCTGCATCTCCGTGATAAAGGCAAAGACGGTCTCAACTGGCCGCTGAATCACGATGCTCTTTTCGAGTCTCATAACGATACGTTTCCTTCTTTGAAAAACGCCTGTCTGCTGCAAACAAAGGCTGCTGGCGCTTCGATGGACCCGGACATCCATTGCAACTTATTCCATTGTAAACTATCGCTATTCAAAACGCTACACCGTTACTCCTGATCTCTCCCCCGAATGGGGGAGAACAAGATGGCGCGTCCGAACGATGGCAAATGCATCTCTTTCCTTTATTCTTTCTCTAGCAAATACTTTCACTGGCAACACTACGCATAATCGTTATTATCCGCTCAAGAGGTGTTTCTTCAATATGAATCTTACTACCGATGTACATGCGCACAAACTTATAGAACGCTCTTCTCAGCAAGATATCCACCCGGCGACCATCTGGCATAAAGTGGCGCTGGCCCTGGTCCTGATCGCGTCAGCTTTTCTCAATCTTTTGCATCTGGATCAAAATGGCTATGGCAATACATATTATGCCGCTGCCGTCAAAAGTATGCTATTAAGCTGGCACAATTTCTTTTTCCTCGCTTTTGATCCGGGCGGCTTTGTGAGCATCGATAAGCCACCGCTGGGCTTCTGGTTGCAGGCGGGCAGTGCCGCGCTCTTCGGCTTCAATAGCTGGGGCCTGCTACTACCCCAGGCGCTGGCCGGGATCGCCTCCGTTGCCCTGCTCTATGTGCTGGTTCGTCGCGCCTTCGGGCCAACCATCGGCGTGCTGGCCGCGCTAGCCCTGGCGCTAATGCCGGTCAGCGTGGCCGCGAGCCGCAACAATACGCCCGATAGCCTGCTCGTTTTCGTGACGCTGCTGGCCGTGCTGGTGGTCAGTATCGCAGCAGAAACAGGTCGCCTGCGCTGGCTACTCCTGGCTGCATTCCTGGTCGGGCTTGGCTTCAATATCAAAATGCTGGAGGCGTATCTGATCCTTCCAGCATTGATTCTGGTCTACCTCCTGGCGGCACCGCTGCCCCTGCGCACCCGCATGCTCCACCTTGTGCTGGCTGCTGTTGTGCTGCTCGCCGTCTCGTTTGCCTGGATACTCGCCGTTGATCTCACGCCGCCCACGCAGCGGCCCTATGTCGGGTCCAGCACCACCAATTCAGAACTCAATCTGGCGCTGGGCTACAATGGCGTGAACCGCATCACCGGCATGAAGTTGAGCAATACAGGAGCTACCGCCAGTAGTGGAAACTTTTCGCAGATTGTGACGCTGGTTGGCATCGGCGAAACAGGTTTTCCCAGCCCGACGCGCCTGCTCAATAAGCAGCTGGGGGGACAGATCGGCTGGTTGCTTGTGGTCGCGCTCTTCGGCCTGATTGTGGTGTTCAGGCGCAAGCTTCCACCGGCACCACTGACGCGCGAACAGCAGGGGCTGATCCTGTGGTCCACATGGTTCATTACGCTCTTTGTCTTCTTCAGCGTCGCACTCTTCCCACATGGCTACTATCTAGTCATGCTAGCGCCCGCTATCAGCGCTCTCGCAGCAATTGGCAGCGCCAGGCTATGGGAGGCATATCATCAACCCGGCTGGAAGAGCTGGCTGCTGCCACTCACACTGACTCTCGCAGCCAGTTCACAATGGCTGATTCTCTCCGCTTATCCCGATTGGAGCAAATGGCTGAGTCCACTCGTGATTAGCCTCTGCCTGCTTGCAGCGCTCGTGCTGATCGGTGCGCGATTGCTCCCACGCCTGCGACAATCACAGCTCCTCGTGCCAATCGCTGGAGTCGGGATGCTCGTACTGCTCCTCGGGCCAGCAACATGGAGCCTGACCACGACGGAACATATGCTTGAACCTGTCAGCGTTACTCCCGGTCCCGCTCAGGCTGCATCACCGTTTGCGGCCCTGACGAATAGCTTCATACCACATACAGCCCATGCGAATCCCGCGCTGGTTCGCTACCTGCTGGCGCATCAAGGGCAGACGCGCTTCCTGGTCTCGACGCTCAACGCTCCCACCGCCGCGCCCTTCATTCTCGATACCGGCAAACCAGTAATGGCTATTGGCGGCTATATCGGCAGCGATCCGATCCTCACAGCGGCCCAGTTTCAGGAGATAGTACACAACGGCAGCGTGCGCTATATGCTCTTGCCCTCGCTGAAATTCGATATTCACGAATTGCCGCCACAAATTCTGCAAGCAATCGAAAAAACTGTTCAGGGGAAAGGTCAGAAGGCACAAGATACCAGTTTCCCTTTGCAGAACGATATCCTGCACTGGCAAATAACCCACTGCCGTCTCGTCTCACCTGATCAAATCGAGCCGGGCGTTGCTCATACAGACCACACGGTCGCGCTGACCGCCGATCGCACCGTTCAGGCTATACTGTTCGATTGCGCACCACAGGGATAGACCAATGCAAAAAAACCGTCTCGCCGCCTTGCTGCTCTCGCAGCGAGCGCGGCCCCTGCGCTTTGTCTTCACCGGCGGGCTATGCGGCCTCATTCAGTTGCTCCTGTTTCTCCTTTTGACGCGTGCAGGCTGGCAACCGCTGCTGGCAAATAGCGTTGCCTTCCTGCTTTCGGCCCAGGTCAACTTTCTGTTGAGCATCAGCTTTACCTGGGCGGATCGCGTGCAGACAGAGCGCAAAAACCTCTTAGCACGCTGGCTGGCCTTTCACGGCTCCATCCTGGGTACGGCC
>JAICIM010000287.1 GCA_025928885.1 Ktedonobacteraceae bacterium
AACCCCCCCAACCCTTCTCCCTCCCCCCCCCCTCACCCCCCCCCTTCCGGCGCCTCCCCCCCCCCCCCCCCCCCCCCCCCCCCCCCGCGGCTACGAATGAGCTTCCCGGGCTTGAAAAACAGGGTGAAAAGCAATAGGTTAAGCCGGTTCGCTGCCGCTGATTAGCTTGCCTTTCTCATAGACCCCTATTTTTTGAGTAGTGCTGTAGTTGCTGGCTCCAGCTACAAAGGAGTAATCGTTGCTCTGATTGTAAGTTGACCAGTTGCTTCTATGAACCCGGAGCTTGACCTCTGAATTGGCTCCTGCGGCCAGCGTACCACCCGTAAAGCTGACCTCCAGGTATGTATCGGCTCCCGTGCGTGCTGGATTCATCTTCACGAGCTTGTAGGAGACGTTCTTGCAATCAACCGTTGCGTAATCACACGCAATCTCCTGCGCCTGCTGTGAATCGGCTGTGTACCAATAGCGGATGGTGATGTCTGTTAGCGAGATCGGGCTGTTGCCTGTGTTCGTAAGCTGCAAGGCCGGTTGAAGCTGGTTCACCGATGTATTTTGATTGCCATTTTGATAGCTGATCGTCCCGGTACCTTTGGCCGGTGCGGTCGTTGGCGTTAGCGCAGTGGTTGCGACTGGCGTGGAGCTTGTCTGCGTTGTTTGCGTCGTGCCGCCAAGAGAGAACTGGATCGCTTTCAACTGATCCTGCTTATCCTGGTTGATCGTTTGCCAGTCGTCTTTCAGTAGGCCGCCGGTATCACTGGAGTCCGGCGTCCAGCCCCAATAGGTCCAGTTGAAGCCGCTAGCCCCCGTTCCCAGGTAGTTGATCATGCTGCTGAACCACTGTTTATCGCTCGCAGTTGCCAGTTTGCTCCCAAACTCGCCGACCAGGACGGGCGCGATCTCTTCTTTTTTTACATAGCCCCAGTATTTGTCCCAGACTCCCGGCAAATTCTGTGGATAATCCGCCGCTTTGAACCACTCGCGCTCAACCAGGGACGCCGGATAGTCATGGACCGAATAGACCAGCCTGTTGGCGACGTTCAGTTGCACCGGAGCGCTCTTGACGCCCTGCAGGTTGCCACCCCACCAGTAGCAATCGTTCCCTTGTGCCGCGCCATAGCAATCGACGCCCTCGACGAAGATGAGCCAGTTGGGATTGGTAGCAAGAATGGCATTGCCACCACGCTCCGCCGCCGCTTTCCAATCCACATCTTGCTTGCCACAGCCCCAGCAGGCAGGCGTACGCGGCTCGTTGTGGAGATCCGCGCCGATAATCATGGTATTGTCTTTGTAGTGGCTTGCCAGCATCTGCCAGTCTGAGATCCAGCGTGACTCCGGGTACGCACTCGTATACCAGAGGGCCGATTGCGCGTTGGCGTCGGGTCTATGCTGGTCCAGAATAATGTGCAGGCCATTGCTGGTAGCATAATCGACGATCTTATCCATCAATTGCAAGCCCTGAAGCCCTTGCAGGTCAGGGTTCTTGCCGTAGTCGATGTCGTTCGGGATGCTGTTCTTGTCAAACAACTGATTGGAGTAGGGCAGGCGAATGGTGTTGTAGCCCATACTCTTGATCTGGTTGATCATGTCCTTGTAGTTACGATTCTGCAATCCATGCACAACAAAAGAGTTTGTCTCGAAGCCAAACCAGTTAACCCCGGCGATGCGTACTGGCTGGTTATTCGCATCGAAGATTTGCGCTTTGTCCGTGTGCCAGGGACCTTGCCCTAGCTTGCCCGTGGCGGGCGTTGGATTAATTCCCTTGCCCCAGAAGGCGGCAACAACTCCTATGACCGTACCCAATATCACTATAAGTAGCCCTGCCAGCAGTATGTAACGCGACCTTCTCGAACCTGGCTTTGGCGGTTGAGATTCTACCGGTTTGGTGGTCAGTGTTTTTGTAGGTGGTGTCAGCGGTTCGGTTGGTTGGTTATGCGGTAACATGGAAACCTCTTTCCCAGGAAACGCCTTGTTATCATCTTATTATGCCTGTTTCACGCAATGGCAAATACATTTCATCAGCTTATTTACATTACTGCCTGTATGTGAGGCAGCATTGTCTATCACTCATCATATAATCACATCCATATGAATTTTACAGCTTCTACAGCTTACATGGATAGAACGTGCGTCTCTGTCGTCAGGCAACTACTGATGAATCACCTGGTAGATTTGGATCTGTGTTCCATCCTGGCTGGAGCCAAATTGCGCCCTCACAATCCCATGATGAAGCGCCTGATTGAGCAGCGCATATTGCTGGCTGGCTCTGATTTCGCTGAGCATGCTGGAATCGACAACGAGGAAGTTGATACTTTGCCAGTCCCCTTTTAATTCCGTGTTGTACACTGCGGGATCTTGAGCAGCATTGACGTAGATGTGCGCATGCGCGAAGGGTGTCCCGTTGCCCACGCCCATGCCTCCCGGCTCGTGGAGATCGCTATACATATAGCTGTTGGTGATCACGACCGTATCATGTGGCACATTACTACGGAGCCAGAGCATCGCCTGACGCTGTGGTTCGGCGGTATTTTTCGTCAGCAATGGACTGGCTGCCTGGAGGCTGGAGGGAATGAGAATACCGATCAGCATAAACAGCAGCAGCGCCCGGCCCAGGTCGAAGCCAACTTTGCGCGTTAGCCAGCGGAGCGGCGTATTGAGCGCCATGACGATATTGATTGCCAGGAACGGCAGGAGTGGCACGATATAGAAGGGGTAAACAACATTGCTCAGCAGCAAAAATGCCCAGTATGTGGCAACAAAGAGCGCTGCGAGCAGTTGGAAGCGGTTGACGGTGCCGCCGAGAATGTTGACGAACATGGCAATCGTGCCAGCTATAAGCAGAACGCGATCAAGCTGTGTCCAGTTGTTCCAGCTATCAACGAACTGGCCTCCCACCGCTGGGAGCTGCTCTTTTTGCAGCAGTGCCGCGATCAGGCTGGGGTGCGGTCCTTTGTCTCCTGGGAAAATCCCCGGTGGGAAAAGCTCACCTTTGAGCTGGGCCATCAAGACATATGCAGATGCAACCGCCAGTGTGACGTAGATGACCGTTACCAGCGAGAACTTGCGCTGGAAAGGTGTTGCATAGAGCCATACAGCGTACAATGTTGTTGGGACGAAGAAGACAAAGATCTCTTTAGTCAGGATCGCCATTCCGAGTGCCACCGCTGCAAACAGGAAGGTTGGCATCTTGCTTTTGCCAGTGGTAATCACGCAGAGCGCTAACAGGAGCCAGAACATACCGATATTGTCGAGCAGGATCTCGCGCCGATAGAAGAGGCTTAATGGCGAGAGGGCATAGATCAGCGTTGCCAGCAGGGCCGCGCTGCGACTACCACTCAGGCGGCTCGTGATGAGGTAGACCAGCAGCGAACTGGCCCCGGCCAGCACCAGCATAAAGACGCGACCGCTGTTGATGGCATTGCTAAAGCTCGCCAGCCCTCCTGCCAATTGCACCCAGGCCGCGATCTGTATCCAGCCCAGCGGTGGGTGGTCATACATGTAGGCGTACGGCTCGATCTGGCCGTGGAGAATCGCCCAGGCATTGGACATGTATTTCCCCTCGTCTATCGAATAGGCGGGGTAGTTGAACATGTTGAGTCCCTGAATGATAAGGGGAATACACAGCACAAGCAGCACCACCAGCATCTCTATCCAGGTGGGAATGCTGATTTCGTGTACGAGCGATGATGTATATGTATCGGCCTGGGGCAGCAGGCGCGTCTGGGCTGCTACCAATCGCTGCTTTTCAGCCGACACCCAGCGAATACGCTCGACGATGGTCGTGTTACCATCGCCGCGCAGCAGCGCCCCCGTTTTCTTTAATGGTTGTTGAATAGCATGGACAAAAAAGTTGCCGGTGCGAAACAGCGTCACGTTGCCCGGATCTCTGTCCGGGTCCGGCTTTCTTTGCGGCGGAGGCGGTGTCCAGGGAGCGCCTGGTCCCCGGTAGCCTGGAGGGGGCTGCATGTTGCCCGGTTGCTGCGGCGGCAGCGGCCCCTGATTGGGCTGGTTTGGTCTGCCTGATGCGTTCATGTCGCTCATTCCTTTCTCACGGCTGGCAGGCTAGTTGCCTCTATGTTGTCCAATATGGGCCGTTTTTTCCCAGTTCGATGCTCCCATAATGTGCCGCCATACGGCGCGTACCGCCCCAGCACCCAGCAACAACTGATAAGGAATGAAGGCGATCAAGAGCGTGAAAGCCTCGCTCCACTTCCATTTCCGATGGTGGACTTTGACGAATTCGTGCAGTCCTGCCAGATCGATAAACATGGCGAAGATGAAACAGTAGAACGGCATAAAGGTGATAATCGCCATCCAGACCGGCATCTTAACGAAGAAGAACATGAGGATTGAGATCGGCAGCATCAGCGTGAAGAACGCCTGCACCTCCGATGAGATCAGCACGTACAGCGCCAGCATGCGTTGCGAGAACTTCTCCAACTGCTTCCAGCGCCCGGCCAGGAGGATCTGGATAAAGCCCTGGTTCCAGCGCGTTCGCTGCTTGATAAACTGCTCGATGGTATGTGGCGTCTCTTCTCTGGTCACAAACTCATCATCGTACAGAATACGCACCCGGGCTTTCGCGATGCAGAGGCGAATACCCAGGTCGGCGTCTTCGGTCAGCGTTGTGTGGTCCCAGCCGCCTAGCTGCTGCATCAAATCGCGCTTCACGAAGACCGTATTGCCTCCCAGCGGGGTCATGCCGCACTTGGCGAAGAAGTGGAGCGATGATTTAAACCAGAAGAAGTACTCCAACACATTCAGGAAACAGAACCATTTTGTATTGTGGTTCATCAACTGCACGCCGCTCTGAACCACATCTACCGGCTCGTTGAGGAAGGTGGTATTGATGACCTGCAAAATGTCGGGATGCGGCTCATCCTCGGCGTCGAAGATGGTGACGAGATCGCCCTTTGCCATCTTCAGGCCCAGGTTGAGCTGGTGCGGCTTCCCACCGTGCTTGTCGTTGGTGATGAGCAGTTGCACGTTGGGCGCTCGCAGCTCGGCGAGCTTTTTGCGGGCAACCTTGATGGTCTCTGTATCGTTTTCGCGCAGCAGGGCAATGACCTGCACCAGCTTCTTAGGATAGTTCAGGTTGTAGACGTTCTGGATCGTGAAGTCGTAGATGGCCTCTTCGTGATAGCCTGGTAAAAGGATCGTAAAGGAAAGCTGCGGCTCCCGATAAATGGTTGGAGCGCTATTTTTCCAGGCTTGCTTGGGATCTTCCCAGATGTAGAGCCGCAGCCTGATATTAAAGATGGCCTGGGCGGTCATCAGAATAATAATTGCCAGGTAGATGTATTGTAGAGCTGAGATGAGAATGCTCATGCTTACCCCCTCTAACACACAGATGCGCTATCTGTATTGTTGCCACAATTGGCATGTTGTACACCCGGTGCAGCCTGTTGTACATTGGCGTTGTTGCTGAAACTGAACGCCTCGTTGTTACTATTGCGATGGAGCGTCAGTACAGCCATGCTGTAGCCTGGAATGGTCAGGTTACTGCTGCTCCATATATTGAACGGGAGCAGGCTATCAGGCCGTACGCTGATATGCTGGCTCTCGTTGGTTTTGTTAATGAGCAGGAGGCTGACGGTTTTGTGTCCGCTATCCTGCGTTGCATAGATGCTCACCGGTCCCTGCGCTCCCTGAACCGGGATCAGAGTGTTCTGGAGTTGCGCGAACAATTGCATTGTGCGCAAAAGCGCTGTCTCTTTGAGTCCTCTGGTAAAGAGCGGGTAGGGCGCATCCACCCCTTCTGTCGAGAAAAAGGCGACGTATTCGACCTGATTGCTCATGAGCTTACCAAGCGTCTCGCCCCACCAGAGGGCTGCCAGCTCCTGTGGTGGCACATTTTTGCCGGGATTGGTATTGATCTCGGTGATGGCGATGGGGAGATCCTGGCCGAACTGCTGGCGAATGAACTGACGTAGCGCCGGCAAGGTGCTATCCCATTCTGCCGGGTTGCTTAACAGCTTGTTCGAGTCTTTCTGAGCATCATCGAATGGATAACGATGAAATGAGACGCCATCGAGCAGGCGAAACGGCAGTGTATGAGTGTGTTCATAGGCATTGACGCCGCGCAAGAAGTCTTCCATCCACTGCTTGCCTGTTGCGTCCTTTGGCCCTTTCGCTCCCAGGTATTGACTGATCTCCGGCCCGAAAATCTTAATGCTCGGGTCTTTCTGATGCATGGCAAGCGAGAAGGCGATAAATGCCTGAGTATACTCGGCTACCGTAAACTTCCTGTTTGTCTCCGGGTTGGTCAGCAGGTCCGGCTCGTTACCAACTGACCAGTATTTGATAGGATGGAAGGGAGCTTTTGCATTGGCCCTTGTCCGTTGGATGCTCTGCTTGTTATTCATATAGTCTACAAGCAGAGCAGCGCGGCTGACCCTGGTTTCCAGCGGAACCGCCGTGAGGTCGTTGGGGTCCGACAGTTGAGCCTGCATAAAGCCCTCAGCGCCAACCTGGTTGAGCAGATCGCTGAAGGCGTTGAGCTGCTCTGCTGAGAGTGTATGCTCCTCGCCCCAGTTGCCGCCGGGGAAGCGCAGCAGCTTGACTTTCGATGAGCGCAGCCCCTGCACTACCTGCTGATCGTAGCTCATAAAGCCGCTATTTGCCTGATCTTGAGAGCTGGTTCCCGCTTTGGGAAAAACATTGCTTCCCAGCAGGTATGGACTGATGGGCAGGCTCTGATTCAGGTCGATCGGAATTGCCTGTTGACCTCCAACTTGTACCACAAGCGCTGAGTTTGCACGTTGATAATCGGATGCCACCACGACCGTGGCGAGGATGAGGGCAACCACCAGCAGGATGAACGGAAGCACACGGCGCGGTTTTCGTTGTTCCGGTCCCTTTCGTGGAGGTTGGATGGCCGTCCAACTGCCCTGTCCTCCCGGTGTCACCGGCTTTTGAGCGCCCATATTCTGCATGCTGTACCGTCCGGCATCGTTGTATGACTGCATTATTTTTATCCTCTTGCTCTACTTATCGAGGTTGCCACACGTGTACAGTATTATCCGCGCTTGCTGAGGCTATTTTCTTGCCATCTGGCGACCATGCCAGGGCGTTGACGGCTTTCTTGTGTCCGCGATAGATGAAGGTGGTCTTTCTGCCAGCGACCGCCCAGACATAGACGTTGCCATCTGTATCCCCTGAAGCGATGAAGTCCCCGCGCGGCGACCACGCCACTGAGCGCACCGGGTTGACGTGCTGCTTGCTCTGGTGGTCGGTGAAGAATGGCTTGCGGGGTGTGCCATCGAGGCCGTTCGAGATTTGCACCGTCTGATCCGCGCCTGCCGAGGCGATAAACCCGCCATCAGGGGACCATGCCAATCCGTACACCTCACCTTTGCCGTGTCCACCGTAGCTAAAAATCTGTTCCCCGGCGTCAAAGTGGTTACCGTGCTGGATGATGGCCCAATCGCGTAGCGTGCCATCCCAGGAGCCGGAGGCGACGCTGCTATTGTCCGGTTGCCAGCCAACACATAGCACACCGGCTGTATGCTGACGAAAATTGAAGCTCAATGCGCCATTGAGCGCGTTCCATACCTGGACCGTCTTATCTTCGCTGCCAGAGACGATCCGCTGGCTATTTCTCGACCATGCCACCGCATTAACGCGATCTTTGTGTCCTTTATAGGTGAAGAGCAGTTTCCCCGTGCCAGCATCCCAGATCTGGACCGTTCCGTCTTGCCCGCCGGACGCCATGATTTTCCCGTTTGGCGACCATGCCACGGCTGCAACCTCTTTTGTATGCCCTGAGTAGATGATCGAGCGTTTGCCAGTTGTTGCATCAAAGATCTGAACAAATTTATCGTCGCTGGCTGAAGCGAGCTGCTTGCCATCAGGCGACCAGACGACCGAGTTCACCCCGGCCAGATGACCGGTGAAGATCAAGGCGTTCTGATTATTGACGCTCGTTGGCGTGGCCGGCGGGGGATCGTCCGACGTAGTGGTTGTGGTGGGAGGTGCTGCTTTCGCCAATCGCTTTGAGAGCAGATACCAGCCACCAGCTCCACCTACCGCTGCCAATCCGACCAATCCAACGGCGAAGACCCGGCGTGACATCGTTGTGCCGCCACGTCGTGGGGCTGGCGGGCTATCTACCGGCGTCGGCGTTGTTATGATGGGTGGAAGCGGCGTCTGCGGCCCGAGTGCCTGCGCTGCGAATGTTCCCGGCGTTGATGGTGGCGTGTTGAACCGAATGACGGGAGGAGGTGGTTGCTGGGCCACGGGTTGGATAACTGGTGGTTTATTCGCGTATATTGGCGCTGGCGCAATCTCTGTGGGTGCTACCGCAGATCTGGCAACCTGTTGTTTTACGTCCGCTGGCGCAATCATGCCCGTTGGCTGGGCGGGAGGCGTTCGGCGTGCCGTAGCAGTTTTGGGTTTTGCCTGTTGCTGTTCCTGCTCTAAAGCCTCAATGAATTCCTGAATTGTGGAGAAGCGCTCCTCTGGCTTCTTCGCCAGCGCTTTCTGTACGACCTGCTCTATTTTTGGCGAGATGTGTGGATCTTTCTGACGCAGCGAGGGCGGTGGTGTCCGCATATGTTGGTTAGCAATCTCGATGTATGATCCTGCGAACGGCAGGACACCACAGAGCAGTTCGTAGATGATGATGGCTAGCGAGTACTGATCGCTCTCCGGGACCGTTTGCCCTTGAATGCGCTCTGGCGCG
>JAICIM010000582.1 GCA_025928885.1 Ktedonobacteraceae bacterium
ATGGTGAGCCATGCGCGATAAAGTCGCGCGGCTACGAACCAGGGGGAGATTACCTGTATAATTTCGTTAATGCGTTGGAGAGATGGAAGAAGATAAGAGAAAACGTTTCAGGGAGAAGGGAGAGCATGTCGCGCTCTCCCTTCTCCCTGAAATTTGTTATAGATGGTTGTCGATTAACAGACGCCAGCGGTACCTGTCGGGACTCCAGTGCAGATCTCCTCTTTGGCGAGATAGTGATCTGCTATGACGGTGGAGTTGATGTTGTTGCGATCAACGGTAACAGGAGAGTCGAGAATAGAAGGGATCGAGCCACCATCAAATGTGGAGGTAGTGACGCCTTTGGTTAATGTGTTGATATTTGACCCGTTGGAGAGCGCTTTGACCAGATCGGCGACGGATTGGGCTTCTCTCGCAATCGGCTTGTAAGCGGTCATGCTTTGCTGTCGCAGCAAGATATTGCGGACGCCATCCGCGCTGGCATCCTGACCGGTGACGAGAACTTTGCCGTTCAGATTGACTGCTTTGAGTGCTGTAATGACTTTACTGGCCATGTCATCGTTCGCAACATAAGCAATTTGAATATTATTATGCTGGTCGGCCAGCGCAGATTCTATCTCAGCCTGTGCAGTGCTGCTGTTCCAATCGGGCGTAAAGGTCTCAGAAATGTATTTGAGGGTGCCATTCGCAAACAGAGGATCGAGAACGGAATGCATACCCATGCTGAAGAGCAGCGCGTTCGTGTCGGTTTGCGAGCCGCTGATCAGCACAACGTTTGGAACGGCTCCTTCTTTTGCGAACTGTTGATAATGGTCCGCGATGTACTGGCCCTGGATCTGTCCGACTTTGACGTTATCGAAAGAGACATAATAGTTGAGATCTTTTGATTGGATCAGGCGGTCGTAGGCGATCACGGGTACGTTGCGTGCTTTGGCCTTTGCAACGATCGCGGCAGCTGCGACGCTATCGTGAGCCGTCACTACCAGGATACAATCGCCGTTTGCCAGATCAGTTTCGGCCTGGCTCATCTGCGTGTCAGAGTTATCGTGAGCATTATTGTAATCGATCTGGGCGTTTGGCATGGCAGTCTTGATGGCCTGGATCAACAGTGGGTGGTCTTTTGTTTCCCAGCGAGCAACATTGGTGTCGGGCAGCAGAACGCCAATCTTGGTGCAGCCTTTGCCGCCGGCACCCGAGGGCAGATTGCTGGCGGTATTTGCGTTGCTGTCGCAAGCCGTTAGAAGCGTGATTGAGAGAATGAGTAGACTGATCAGCAGGGTATTGAACCTGTTCCGTCGTGCGAATAGTTTCATCTGTATCGTATCCTTTTGCCTATGCTATTTACCAACCACCTGACGGAGTTGTTCGATAACTGTTTCTAGCTGCGAGGCCGCTTCATTTGCTGATGTTGCACCCTCAACCAATTGTTCTGTGACCTGGGTTGTGATGCGTATGGCGGTGGAGAGGCTTTTACTACTCTTTTCCTGATGGGAGATGGCCTTCTCGATATAATTTGCCGTGGAGACAATTTCAGCCAATCGCTGTTGCGCCCGCTGTATATCGAGTCCTCCCCATTTCTGCGCCAGCTCTCCACTCATTTCGTTCATTCTATGCGCTGCAACACTGGCAGCTTCTGTATAGTATTGCACTGATTTTAGCCCGACCTGGGACGATTCCACGATCCATTTTTGTTCGGTGGCTTTGACCTGTTCGCGCGATGCCTGCGTTTTCAGCATCTGGCTGCTGGCGAGCAGAGACGAGACCGATCGCAGGATAGGGCGCGTAATACTACGACCAACGAAAAGACCGACGAGTGCGGCCAGTAAGGTGATGACGGCGGCGATCAACAGGAGGTAGAAGTCCTGCTGGTTGGCGGCTTTGGTAATCGTGTTGACCGGTCTAAGCACAAGATAGGTCCAGGGAACGGTCTGACACTTGACGCGGTATGCCTGGAACGCTTCGTTCTGAAAGGCTGGCGTGAGTTGGAAGACGGTCGATGCCTGTGTATTCTGTTGGAGCATGGTTGCCAGCGTATCGTCTTGTGCAGCAGTTACCTGTCGATGGCCGTTGCCATAGAGATCTTCATCGGCGATGCGTTGTTGAAAGTCTTTAGAGAGAGGTGCAACGGATTTAAAGAGACCCTGTGGTAAGGTGGTCAGGGTTGTATCGGTATTTGTGTATGCAATGCGCACGCCATGATTGTCGAGGATCATCGCATAGCTACCCGGAACAGCATTTGTTTCGTTATTGACCGCCGTCCATATTTCGCTGAGCTTGACGGTGGAGCGCTCAAAGCCTAGAAGTGTATTATCGGTAGAGGTGACAGAGGCATAAACATCGACAAAAGCCATATGCGTATTATCGTCATAGTACACATCAGAGGTCATAGCTTTATTGCTATTATGCAGCTGATCGATGATTTCAGGAGGGATAGTATATTTCCCGCGCATTCCAGGAGGTGCGGGATAGGAGAGACGGAGCTTGCCCTGTGCGTCAAATAGTGACCAGTTGCTATAGTTTGTATCGAGGTGATAGCCGAGAGCCAGTTCGTTTTGAGCCTGGGTCTGATAGGTTTCATCTCCAGAAAGATATTTTTGAATAGCAAAGAATTGTCTCAGATAGCCGAGATTCTGCAAGCGGGCGATGAAAAGGGAATCGATGGCCTGTGCGTGGACCTGTGCATCGTTTCCCATCTCAGTTGCCGCCTGCGAAAGAAGCGTAGGACGCAGGATCAGTTCGCTTCCGACGACCGTAATCAGAAGCGGGAGGACCACTGCGAGCACAAGCAGAGCAGAGAAACGCGCTGTCAACGACAGTCTTCTACGAGGAGATGGCGCGTGTTGGGATGTAGACATGGGATATATACTCCTGTAACTTACTGTTGAATGAGACCACTACGCTCTAGATCGTTGAGTAATATTTGCACCTCGTTGAGATTGCGAACCATCAACCGTGCCAACTCATGTATATTCCGTTGTCCGTTGATGAGTAAGAGTAAGCGCCGCTGCATACGGTGAAGCTGGATATTTTCTGGGTATTGTAGTGCTGCATCTCCAAGCTGGGTACGAGATGGGAAGGGTGGTCTTCCTTCCGCCGCGCCATATGAATGCAACCCTCCAGTTGTGTGTGTTGATGTTGTGCCGCCAGGATATTGCCCGCTGACAGTCCCATTGCTACTGGGATAAGGAGTCTGAGACGACCCGGATGGAAAAGCTGAAGAGGTTTGTGGCCCTTCATGGTTGATGAAGGAAAAGCGACATGCTTGCCACATGTTGAGATAGTTAAAGGCGGCCAGTCCGCTCTGCTGGCCTGCTTTTGCATCGACAGCTCTGCCACCAGAGAAGGTGATGTAACCTTCTTCTAATGTTCTGCCCTCGCCACGCTCCACTGTGAGCGTACCACTCTTGCATCCGATGTGTATGATGTGAATGATATCTGCGAGGTTGTCCGTCATAGTTTCTCGTTGTGGTTGCATATGAACTCACTTTAGTCGCTCACGACTGATGAAAAATATCAGAAACTACGAAACCCGCTCATACAACTGGTTGTACTGAGTATGGTGTATGGGTGAAGAAGTTAAATAGATAAACGTCATTGTTTTTTCATTAAACCTCTATTCTTTTCCCTTCCATAATTACTGACTGTTGGTTTATTTCAAAGGGAAAAAACTATACCTGATATAAGATACACCACGCCTGCAATATAGTACAGTCTATAAGGACTCTTGGCAACCCATGATTTGTGGTTCTTTCGTGTTTCTCAGTTTCTGAGTACGAGAAGACGAGAAGCGTGGTCACTGGCATTACCAACGACATTAGCATGTATATTACCACATATTTTTTGACGAAAAAGAATAGCAAATTACTACTAGGTTTCGGGAGGATAGAAGATGGAAATTTTCAAACTGGTATGTGTTGAATGGCGTTGTTGTCTCGAATTTTACAAAAGAAGCTCGACTTATAGCTTCCAGTCTTTCAGGAGTGTATAGAATACTGCTATGTTTATACTAGAGCAAATCAACGAAATACATGATCGTCTCGGTACTCTGGAGGGTTTCTCTCAGTACATGCGAGCGCTTCAGGCGTTAGGTGTTGAAAAATATGATTCATACCTCGCTGATGGACATTCGGAATTTTTTGGAAAGGGTGGGTACAAGGTTGTCTCACCTTCCGTCCATGACACCCTTCCTATTAGCGATGTAAGCGACAGCGAAAAAGCTCAAGAACACCTTGACCTTCATAACCAGGGAAAAACAAACTATTTGGAAATGTCTAAAGGACTGGCAGACAGCGGCGTAGAAAGATGGACTGTGGACACGAGTAACATGACGTTTGCTTGTTATGATAAGCAAGGAAATGAATTGTTGATGGAGGCGGTAGATAACAACTAATCTGTGGCTTCTGCCAGATGAAAAGCGGCTGCATAAAAACGTCGTTGCTACATTTCCCTAACTTACGACAAATAAAAAACGTCTCAAGTCACTGTGAAAGCCACTTGAGACGTTCTCTATGGTATGGAGAGTGCCGAAGGGGGGACTCGAACCCCCACACCCTTTCGAGTACAACGCCCTGAACGTTGCGTGTCTACC
>JAICIM010000553.1 GCA_025928885.1 Ktedonobacteraceae bacterium
AGCAGACGCAAATCTTCGAGACCTTTTATCGTACCCCTGACGCGCAGGCTTCGACCAAGCAGGGTTTAGGGCTTGGTCTGGCGATTTCCCGTGAGATCGTTGAGCGCCACGAGGGCCAGATCTGGTGCGAGTCGCAGCCGGGCAAGGGCAGCACCTTTTTCGTGAAACTACCCTTGCGCTAAGGTATATCCTAGAGCTTACTCTACTTCTTGTTCAATGACTTCGCCTTTCCACCAATTGCCAGCCCGTTCAAACGTTTTTTTACGGTGGCAATTGGCGCAACGGACCTCACACTTTTCAACCTCCGCTGAAATAGTAGACCAGCAACAGCCTTGAGATAACATGTGAGATATTTGATCGGTCTTCTTGCCATGTACGTGGTCAAATTCAAGCAGGCGTAGATCAGCTTCTCCGCAATCGACGCATGGGTGATGTAAAAGGTAGATGCGGGTTTGCTCATAGCTGGCACGAGGATGTTGTTCCTGTTCCATGCTACGCCACCAATTGCCAGCCCGCTCAAAAGTTTTCTTGCGATGACAATTGGCGCAACGAACTTCACACTTGGCGATCTCTGCTTCAAGGATAGGCCAGTTATGACCATTGGACAGCAAATGAGATACTGTACTGATCTTCTCGCCACGTACATGATCAAATTCGAGGAGAGTGATGTCTGTCTGCCCACAATCGATGCAGGGATGGGTCATGAGGTAAGCATGGATTTTGGCTTGATTTTCATCATGGACAAGGGCTTTACGAATACGTGAGCGACCGTTATAAGCAGCTTTGTTTTGTTGATAATGTTGCTTGCTAAGTTCTGCTTGACAAGCTTTGCAACGTGGCGCTCGAATACCTTTGGATTTATACTCCCAACTGAAATCTTTTTCTGCATCCTTCTCTTTCCTACAGTACGAACATACCTTACCCATAACACAGCACTTCCTATCTTGATTACAATATTACGTTATTTTTTTACATGCGATAGTTACCGCTAATAAACTGATGACGCGCAAATGTTCTTACTGTGGATAGTATAATGCTGAATTATCGGATTTCAATTACCAGATACGTACCAGAAAAACATCATCGAGATATCAGGAAGAAAGAATAAGGAGAGGAAAAAGTGTTATGTGGTCGTGAAAATGGCAAGAAAAAACCGCCTGAACCAAGGATTCAAGCGGCTTCGACAGGGGCGGCAAGGATCGAACTCGCGACCGGCCGTGTGGATCAGATAATCAAGGGAACCCCTGATTATGTTCTCCCCGAACCGGACTTGCGCCTTTCAACGCATCCGGCTCTCCAGAAGCATCTTACTGATACTTCCTGTATCCCTTCCCCGTGTCTCAAGCATTACCCTGAGCATTTGAGTACTATGGATACTCCGTCGCCATGCACTTTTCGTGTTTAGGCGATCCCTCAGTTATATCATTGCTCCGGTCCAGATTTAGGTGCCTCGTTCATCGTGTAACCTGTTTTCACAGGCTGCTCCAGGAGAAGCGTTTGCCAACCCTCCAAAAGTTTTAATTGGCAATCCTGGACGGCATAGCTGCCGGGGAATACTCCCACTCACGACTGAGATTCAGGCAATCCAGCTTTCACCATATCTGGCCTAGCTGCCTGATGTACCTTCAGAAAGATCCATCAGACTTTTCGCGCCATGCTTTTGTCCCTTCACCCTTTCGAGATCCGGTAAGGCCGCGCTTTAATCACCATCGCTTCAGTGATACTGCACTTCCGCAGTAAGAACAATGATACATCTTTGAGGCGCTCGTTTGGAGACGGCTGCTCTACCAGCTGAGCTACACCCCTAAGTTCGTGAAATGATAATAGCAGAGAGCGCAACATTTGTCAATACCCTCAGACGCTCTTTATTATCCTCCCCATGATTTGCCAATCCCTCACATCAAGCCTCTTCTCTGCGATCGTCATACGCTTGCTGGGGGAGGTCTGGCTATCGTGAAGCCTGAAATGAGCTATTTCTCGGTCGAGCAATAATGGTTTGTCTTGCCCAATATACTGTAGATGGTAGCGATATATGCGCATGAATGGGTATGTGTTGGCTATCAAAGATCGAGTAGAGGAGTTGGTTATGAGCGATACGTCGCAAAGAGGCTTAATGAGCCATACCGCTATTTTGAATCGTCTAGTTCAGCTAGGATATGAAGTATTGTTGCCCTGGGCTGACCATCTCGGTTATGATCTGGCCTATTATCTTACCGAGGAATCGCAAAAATTTGACTTTTTTGTCCATCGGGAAAGCTATCTTGTACGAGTACAGTGCAAAACGGCACGACTTATATCTGAGGGACAATGCCTCGAATTTAATACTCTATCTAATATCTCAGCGAAACGAGGAAATAAAAGGGTGGGCTATGAAGGGAAAGCGGAATACTTTGCTGCTTATAGTCCAGACACAGGAAAAGTGTATATGATCCCTATAAGTCAAGCTCCAAAGGGAGGAAGCATGATACTGCGCTTTAAGAGTGCAGGGTTGGTTCGTGGGAACCATAAGAAGACCTATGTAGTGCCTTATGAAGAGATTAAAGATGCACGCTTTAATTGGGCAGAGGATTATGAATTGTAACGGAAGAAGAACATTGCTTGAGGGTAAAAAGTAGGAGAAGAGAAAGTAAAACGGAGAGGGTGGGAGTCGAACCCACGGAAGGCGATTAACCTTCACTCATTTAGCAAACGAGCGCACTAGGCCACTATGCGACCTCTCCGTACGATGTATCTGGCTCCGCAATCACAGAACCGCTTCATCGGGTCCTAGTATAAGGCACGACGTACCAATTGTCAAGATATTTTCTGGATATTTTCTGAACAACGAAAAAGACCAATCTATAGCAGCGCAATACCTCTTCTCATACCTGGATTGCTCATATAATTACGAGGCTTTACATCGTTGTAAAACCTCGTATGGTGTGATTGCATCGCTAGTCGCGCTCACATTGCCGCAAATTCGGCTAGCAGCGCGGCCACGTGTTTGATGTTCAGAATAAAGTCATCCACGCGGATGTTTTCGTCGGGCGCGTGGGTGCGCGAGTCGCTATGGCCGACGCCAGCACCACCAATCGCCGGGATGCCGTAGCGCTGGCTCAGTGCCTCCATCGGGCCGGTGCCTGCCGTGCGAACCTGGACACGCGGCTCTATACCGTAGATCTCGCGTGCAGAACGTACCAGCGCCTCTAGCAGCGGCGTGTCGATGGGGCTTTGAGCTGGATGCTCTGTTCCTTCAAGCTCAACCACCTCGACATCGCTAAAACCCTGCTCGGCCAGATAGCGTCTCAGATGATCCAGAATCTTCTGAGGATCTTGATCAGGCACCAGCCGAAAGTCGATTTTAACTCCCGCTGTCGCCGGGATTATTGTCTTGGAACCAGAACCGCTATAGCCACCCCAGATACCACAGATATTGCAGGTTGGCGCGTAGAGTAGACGTTCTGTTGGCGTCGCCTGGCTCCCGGCTGGTCCAGGCAAGATCGCGCTTCCCCAGCTCTTTTGATACGCCTCAACGTTGACCGGGAAACGCGTCATCAGTTCGCGTTCTTGTTCGGTCGGCGCTTTGACATCATCGTAAAAGTGAGGGATAAGAATATTACCCTCAGCGTCCTGCAGCGCGTTCAGAGCCGCAAGGAGCCGCCAGACCGCGTTAGGAGCAAGCGGGGCATTGCTGGAATGTAGATCGTAGGCTGTGCCACGTGTGCGCAATTCGATGTAGAGGATACCTTTGACTCCAGCGTAAATCCCCAGCGACCCATCAACATCACGATAGCCGGTTTCCCACAGACACGCATCGGCACGAATGAGATCCTGGTTGGCCGCAGCGAACGAGCCAAGATGCGGGCTGCCGATCTCCTCTTCCCCTTCAAATAAAAATGTCACCTGACAGGGCAACGTCCCATAGACCCCGCGCCATGCTCGTGCTGCCCAGAGACGCGCAACCAGGTTTCCTTTATTGTCAGCAACTCCTCGTGCATAGAGATAGCCGTCGTGAACAGTGGCGTCAAAGGGCGGGAAGCTCCAGGCATCGAGCGGCTCTGGCGGCTGTACATCATAGTGATTGTAGATCGCCAGATGGCGCGGCGTCTCTCCGGCAAGCTGTCCAACAATGACCGGATAGCCCTCTGTTGCAATGTTCTGCGTCTCTGCGCCAATCTCGCTGAGCGAGGCTGCGACCATCTTTGCCATCTCTTCCATGCCCCAGTTCTGGGCCGCGACGCTTGGTTGGCGGCAGAATTGTTGCAGATGGGAGAGAGCGGCATCGCGGTGCGAATCGATCCAGGCGAGGACGGGGGCGAGTCGTTGCATACGTTCTGACTGTGGCATAAGGTCAGCTCCTTTTGCTGTCGTATCGTGTGTGGAGGATCAAGCAAAGGTGTAGATCCGTGCTGCTTGCTCTCCCCACTGGCATTGATGGAGCGAGCAAGCCAATATAGCACATTATACACGCAGCGGGAGCGCATTTTCCTTATGCACTGATCGACTCGATCATAGCCAACAATTGAGACAGGTGAAAGGGGATTTTTCGTATGATGGGGAGGCGCAGTTTTTGGGCCAGATCGATGTTCCACTCGTGAAAGGTCAGTATCAGTACAGGGAGATGATGGCGCTGCATCAGCCGCCAGATAGCAGGAAATGCCTGTCCCTGCTCTCCCGGCTCGATAATCACAAGGTCACAGGGAGAAAGTGTTTCTGGAGTCTCTGGATAGACATCTACTTTGTGTCCGCCCAGCTCTAGCGCATGCTGTACAATATCCCGTATAGGTAGCTCTTCTTCGATCACCGCAATATGCATACTTCTACTCCTTA
>JAICIM010000448.1 GCA_025928885.1 Ktedonobacteraceae bacterium
CGTCCTGCACTCGCCCTATGATCTGACGCTCTATGAGTACGACGCCTCGATCGATCGCAGCAAGCCCGACATCGTAGTTTTGCCCGCCACCACGCAAGACGTGGCCGCGATCGTCAAAATCGCTGGGCGCTATCATGTGCCAATTGTGCCACGAGGAGCTGGCACCGGACTGAGTGGCGGCGCAATTCCTATTTATGGCGGCATCGTCATTGTTTTTACGCGTATGAATCGCATCCTTGAGGTAGATGTTGACAATCTGCGGGCCGTGGTGCAGCCGGGACTGGTCAATCTCCATCTGAGCGTCGCTCTTGGCCCACAGGGGTTCTACTATGTGCCAGATCCCAGCAGCCAGCGCTCATGCACGATTGGCGGCAATGTTGGCGAAAATGCCGGTGGCCCACATACGCTTATTTACGGGGTCACGACAAATCATGTCCTGGGGCTGGAAATCGTGACGCCAGAAGGAGACATTGTAGAGGTTGGGGGAGCCACTTATGATACTCCTGGATATGATCTCACTGGCCTGCTCATCGGCTCCGAAGGGACGCTATGCATCGCCACGAAAATCACCGTGCGCATCGTGCCGCTGCCAGAAGCGGTCAAAACGATGATTGCCGTATTCGATGCAATGGACGATGCGTCAAACACGGTGACAGAAATTATCGCCAGCGGAGTCATCCCGGCGGCGATCGAGATGATGGATAGAATGATCTTACAGGCGGTCGAGGCCGACACCCATGCAGGCTACCCGATGGATGCCGCCGCCGTGCTGCTGATGGAAACTGAAGGACTCAAAGAGAGCGTGGCGGAACAGATCGCACAGATCGTCGCAATCTGCAACAAACACCATGCACGCGTGGTACGGATCGCGGCAGACGAGACGGAGCGACAGCTGCTGTGGGCCGGACGCAAAAATGCCTTTGGCGCCGTTGGCCGGATCAGCCCCGAGTTTTATGTGCAGGATGGCGTGGTGCCACGCACAAAGCTCCCCATCGTACTGCAACGTGTCAGCGAAATTTGTGAGCATTACAATCTGAAAGTTGGCAACGTCTTTCATGCTGGCGACGGCAACCTGCATCCACTCATTCTTTTCGACTCACAAATCCCTGGCGAGGTTGAACGAGTTCGGCAGGCGGGCCGCGAGATACTCGAAGTCTGCGCTCAGGCCGGAGGAACCATTACCGGCGAGCATGGCGTTGGCCTTGAAAAACAGGCGGAGATGGCTCTGGTTTTTAGCGACACCGATCTCCGTATCATGCAGCAGGTACGAACGGCGTGGAATCCGCAACAGCTCTTTAATCCCGGCAAGCTCTTTCCTCTACCTGGCCGTTGCGCTGATATAAAGCAGCTATAGGCGGCATAAAAGGGAAGCTAAACAGAACTGTTGATCCAGCGGTCTATTTTTCAATGGAGTTGTCATATGGGTGAGATTGAAGCGTTTGCGAACGCGGTGCAAGAAGAGTTACCATATGTAGAGATGACAACGGATGCTGAGATACTACGCGACTACACGGTTGATGGCATATTGCCCCGTCTGATTGTAACACCGACGACGGTTACAGAAGCTGCACGGGTAGTTGAGGTCACACAGCAGCACCATCTCACCCTGCTTCCTCGCGGAGGCGGTTCGCGCATGAATCTGGGAGGTCTGGCGGAACAGATCGATGTAATGCTGATCACAACGCGGCTGACCCATCTATTGGAACACGAAGCCCCGGACCTTACCTGCCACGTAGAGGCCGGGATTACGCTGGCCCAATTGCAACTGCAGCTCGCGACAAAAGGACAACGCCTATCACTGGATGCCCCTAACGCGGATCAAGCCACCATCGGAGGTCTGTTAGCGAGCAACGCCAGTGGTCCAAAACGTCTCCGCTACGGAACGGCGCGTGATCTTGTTATCGGGCTAAAAGTTATTCAGGCGAATGGAGAAGTGGCTCGAAGTGGTGGACGAGTGGTTAAAAACGTTGCAGGCTACGATCTGAACAAGCTGTACATTGGATCGCTGGGGACGCTGGGAGTGATCGTCGAAGCAAACTTCAAGTTGCACCCTCTCCCCACCGCTGAACGTACGCTACTTCTCACCTATACGACCGCCGCCGACGCAATGCAAATGGTTATTGCTATTACAAGATCAGCGCTAACACCCAGCGCATTAGAACTAATCGACGCGGGGGCTGCCAACGATATGAGCGATTTCTTTGGCTTCCATCTCCCCACCAACGGCTACACACTGGCAGTCAACTTTGAAGGGAGTCCGACAGCCATCGAACGTCAGATCGATGAAACACGCCTGCTGGCTCGCACATATCATGCATTATTGGGCGATGATCTGGAGGGAGAAGAGCAGAAGCGCTTCTGGCAGGTTGTGCGTGAGCATATCCAGGGATCGTTAACCTGTAAAGTCTCCATTCAGGTCTCACAGATAGCGCCCTACTTACAAACAATTGAAGAGGTTTGCCAGCGACATCGACTGGAGGCAGCAACGATTGCTCATGCAGGCAATGGCATTCTTTATGTAGAATTACGGCCCAGCGATGCCCTACAACGGCTTGTTGCGGCTATTTACGAGCTACGCCTCAAAGCGCAAGCGGGGCGCGGCAGCCTTGTCGTAGAGCGTTGCCCGGTCGATCTGAAACGGCACATCAGCATTTGGGGAGAACCCGGGAGCGGCTTTCCCATGATGCAGCGACTCAAGCAACAATTTGATGCAGAGGGAACCTTTGTACGAGGAAGATTTTTAGGAGGGATTTAACTATCATCAATCTGATTACAACTGATTTATTACTGGTCACTGCTCACCCTGAATTCGCGCAGGCGGGAGTGGCAGAACTAAAACAACTTGATAAACAACTGACCGCCATTGAAGAGCTACAAGCGGGGATTATCCTGTGTACAACCCCCAATGTAGCTGCTGCCATGCAGAGAGCCGCGAGCGCCAAACCTGTTTTCGTCCGCCATCTGGCTCCAGCACAGACAGTTGTGGATTTACATAATGATGAAAGCGATATTGGCAGGATAGCAGAAGCGCTAGCTATGTTGCCATCATTTGCTCTACTGGAAAAAGGCGTGCGCTTTGCGGTACAGTCTCGCCTCGTCCAGACCGATAAAAGCCAGGGACCGCGCCCCTACAGTAGCGGGCGCCTGAACCAGGAACTGGCAGCCGCATTTGCAGAGGAAACGGGAGCGATAGAATCCATTAAGAAGCCGCAAATCGTCGTTTCTATTCTCTGCACCATGCAAAAAGCCTATCTGGGGATCTCTACGGCGGAAGAGAACCTGAGTAGCTGGTCGGGAGGAGCGCGGCATTTTGCCCATACAGACGAGGAAATCAGCCGGGCAGAATTCAAGCTGCTCGAAGCGTTGGAGATCTTTGGCGTAACCCTGCCCTCACAGGGTCGAGCGCTTGATCTTGGAGCTGCCCCGGGCGGCTGGACGCGTTTACTGCTGGATAGTGGCGTCCATGTCGTTGCGGTCGATCCCGCCAACCTCGATATACGACTGAAAAAGCGGCCTCGCCTGGACCATTATCAAGGCTACGCTGAGAATTATCTGGAGGAGGCGCTGAAAAAGCACTATAAGTTCGATATCATCGTTAACGATATGCGTATGGATGCGCGAGAGGCTGCGCGACTGCTGGCTCAGGCTGCGCGTTGTCTGCGTCCCGATGGCCTGATCATCAGTACGCTGAAACTACCGCATGCCACCCATGAGATTAACCCACTGGCAACGCTGCACAGTGCGCTGAAGATCCTGGGTAATTATTATGACACTGTACAGGCCAGGCAGCTTTTTCATAACAGACAGGAGGTGATGGTCGTTTTAGCCCACCCTCTTGCAAAGCAGGCATAGCTCATTGTTGCATCTGGCAAACTTGCGCCTGTGCCTTGCCGTTCCCATTGGCCACACAACGTTATTTTTCCAGCTAGATTACGGAGCAAACCATGTCTCTTGACTCGATCCCTGAACAGGGGGCAACGCCGGGCATCACGCCGCCAACCATAGGACCGCTACAGCGGCACACGCACACGTATGATCTCATGCGTCAGTGTATCCACTGTGGCTTCTGCCTGCCAACCTGCCCGACCTATGCGGTATTAGGCGTAGAGATGGACTCTCCGCGCGGGCGTATTTATCAGATGCAGGCGGTAGCTGAAGGACGGCTGGGCATTACCGATGATTTTGTCGAGCATATGTATTGCTGCGTCGGGTGTCGCGCCTGCGAAACGGCCTGTCCATCGGGGGTACAATTTGGCAAACTGATAGAGGCGGCAAGAGAGCAAATACAGTTAACGCCAGCAGAAGCCAACAGCCCGGCTCAAATTGAAGCTGGCAGCCTGAATGATACAGGTTCTGATCTTGCTCCAAAGAGCACATCACTTGCGCTGCTCCTCTTGCGTCGCTTCTTTTTCGACCTCATGCTGCCTTCGCGCCCGGTTTTATCCCTGGTTTTTGCGGGCTTGAAGCTGTACCAACGCAGCGGCCTCCAGGCTTTCGCGCATCAGACAGGGACTTTCGATATCATCAACGCCCTGTCAACGCCGTTTCAGGGCAAGCTGAAAGTGCCGGAAGCCTTGATGGATAAGGCCAAAGGCGATCTTATTCCAGAGCAGTTGCCGGAAATTACACCTGCATTGGGGCAAAAGCGTTATCGCGTTGGCTTTATCAGCGGCTGTATTATGGATCAAGTTTTCCATGATATCAACGAGGCGACGATCCGCGTGCTGGCTGCGAACGGTTGTGAAGTTATCACTCCTCTTCAACAAAGCTGCTGTGGAGCCTTACATGTACATGGAGGCGAGGCTGAGCATGGGCGCGAACTTGCCCGCCATAACATTGCCGTCTTCGAGCAATATAACTGCGATGCCATTATCATCAATTCTGCCGGATGCGGCTCGACCATCAAAGAGTACGGCCATCTGTTACGTGATGATCCGGCTTACGCTCAAAGGGCTAAAGCATTTAGCGAGAAGGTCAAAGATATCAGCGAATTCCTCGCCAGTATCGAGCTAAATACAGGCATGGGAGAGCTGCCACTCACGGTTGCGTATCATGATGCTTGCCATCTTGTTCACGGCCAAAAAATCAGGCAGCAGCCGCGCCAGTTACTCAAAACAATACCAGGCCTCAAGCTAGTTGATCTGAAAGAGGCTGATTGGTGTTGCGGAAGCGCCGGTATCTACAATATTACGAACCAGGAGATGGCGAACGAACTGCTGGAACGCAAAATGAAGCATATTGCAGATACAGGTGCCGCCATCATCGCAACCGGCAATCCAGGCTGTATGATGCAAATTGCGATGGGGGCCAGGGAGCGCGGGTTACAGGTCGCGGTCATGCATCCCATTCAATTGCTTGATGACGCATACAGAGCAGGGGGCGCCTATACCCTGACAGCAGTAGAGGATACGAACACAAAACGCAACCAGCAGCGGACATTGTTAATAGGCGTTGGCATTGGTTTGCTGATTGGGGCCATCTTCTTCCGTCGCAGAAGAAGCTAAAACACTCAACTTCATTATTGACAATCAATGGGTGTTTTGATGATTTATCCACCAACAAATTCGGTGATAAATATCGAAGTCACGCAACTGTATCGCGCTCTCGAACGGCACAAGCAACCGAGCCAGCGCGAAACAGTTGCGTGACTTCGACGGAGAAGGACAATCCTGGTGATGAATTTTCATTAACACGTCCCGCTGTTAGCTCCCGCAGACAGCAAAAAAGCCATCGTGTTCAACGATGGCTTTTCCAGGAGATGTATTTTCTTTGTAACTGCTTAGACGATATTGCCTCAATTTTGCTGACGACGGCAAGAGCGAAACGAGAGCCGTTCTATCAACGAGGGAGAAGAGACAAGTGACAACAAGCCGTACGATCATTAGTGCTGTTTGGC
>JAICIM010000624.1 GCA_025928885.1 Ktedonobacteraceae bacterium
CCTCGAACCACTCTACAAGCCGACCCAGCGCGATAAAGTCGCGCAACTACGACATCACCAGTCCATTCAGGGCCGCCGGGCTATCTCTTCTAAAAACGCTTGCTCGTTGGTAATCCCCCGTAACACGGCATCATAAATAAACATGCCTGAAACTTTCAATTGACGCTCAATGACCAGATGCTTGAAGCGCAGAATGGCAAGCCTCTGGCTCTCGTTCAGGGCGTTCATCTCCTGGATTTGTTGCAGACGACCCTCTCGATCAACGCTCAGAAACCAGATGTCGAGTTTCCATGCCTCATCACGAAACGGTAGTTTTAGCCCGATATAGTAGCCGCCGGGAAACCCGGCACTGGGATGCTTGAGGAAATCATAGTAGATATATCCATGAAAGAAGCTCTGTAGAATGAGGCTGCGCAGCGCATCAAGCACTCGCTCTTCTGCAAGCTCAGGATGAACCACATAGAGATCAATGTCCCTGTTGACCATCAAATCGATAGCATAGCTTCCCGTGAACAAAACCTCGCCATAATTTTGCAGCAACCTAACTAGCCCTGCTTCCTGCAAAAGTGCGTCTGCACGCTGTTTCACTTGCCGGGATTTCACAAGCAATAGCCCTGAGTCCATTCAGCGTTTTCATCCTTTGCTCAAAGAGGAACTAGAGAAAAGGGAATGTGCATTTTAACAAAACTGGCATCAATGGATATGTTGGAGCGCGAACTGCTCGAACATGGCCTCCCACACTTCCTGGTTTTCCAGGCGTTCACGCGGATTCGCCACACGGGCGTTGATCGAGTCAAAGATGCAGCACAGCAGTCGGTGTAGCACCATCGATGCCTGATTGTAAAATGCTTCCGCCTGCTGCATATCGCCGCTCAAGACTTCGCGGCTGAGAATACGAAAGCTCTCGACATCGATATGGTTTTGATCGACGCGAAACTCATAGCTGCCCATGTGGCTCAGTCGTTCGCTATACATCAGGGAGCGCAACGTATTGGGATCGAGGATAGTTCCGTTGCCACGAGCGGTTTCGGCCAGGGCATCCATCGTCCAGTTGACAAAATCAACCAGGGCGGGCAACTGGTCCATTGGTGTGCGGCGCTTCTCCCATTCCAGTTCCATGCGACTGATCAAATCGAGGAAGGCAAAGTTTTCCAGGCGCAGCTTTTCGGCGGGATCAGGCAGGCGAATCTTGCGACCATTCATATGCTGGGACAGATCTTGCGCCACTGGCACAAGAAAGCGCTGCTGCACCAGTTCGGCCAGTTCGCGGGCAACATCCAGTTCGGGCCGGCGCATAGCACTGGCAATACGACGAACGCGGCGATAGAGGTTAACCTGGGTCAGCAGTTCGACGGTACGCAGATCGAAACGCATAGGATAGGGCAGCGTCGGACTCATATTGAGCATCGTGCGCATCCCCTGCGGCAAAAAGTTCTTCAACTCCTGCCACTCATCGCCATAACGAATCATCTCCATTGTAATACGCACCACCTCGATATCCAGGGCCACCTCGCCGTAGGGTAGCAGCTTTTGTACATCGCTGGCCGCCATAAAGTCATAGGTGCCATCTTCCCATAAAGCCAACTCGCGTGCCGTCCAGAGTACTTTGGTACGTAGCGCCTCTTGCAATTGTTGATCTGTAATGGCTCCCATCATCACCAGACGCTCGCCGATACGTCTGCCCAGCAGGTCCTGTACCTGTTGCGAATACGCCTGTTCAATGTGATGGTAAGTGGTCATGCCTTGCTGCTGTAAAACGTCGCCGAGCGTCAACGCTCCTGGATCGAATTCGGAGCAGTTAACCATCTTGCCATCATTGAAATACAGGATGCCCATCCGCCCACTGCTCTGTTTGAGATGGATCGCGCCTGTCATGCTCCCCAGTTCCACCACTTGCAAGACTTCTACCAATCCAAAATCTCTCAGTGAACCAGACAGAACTGTGTCTGCTCCCATATGTCCCTCTGCATCCAGTCAGGCCGCAATAGTGCCAATCATAATCGAAAAACTTGTGGTGATCATTGCTCTTATCAAAGTTGTGTCAACAAAAAATTTAGCAGGTATGCCATTACATTATAGCAAGCTCAACATGTTTCAACAAGTATCGCCTCTTGTTGACGTTTGTCTGCCCTTCAGCATGGTACTTCTGGCTGAGGACAAAAATAAGGACCAGACGGGGTGCCAGCTCGTCCGATCCTTATCGCGCGTATGCAAAACAATTTGCTCGCGAGAGCCTTAGAGGCGCGCATGCAACCCCATGGGGAAAAGGTCGCATGGAAATAGTTCTGATCATACGTTACAAGCCGCTCGTCGAGGTGGTCGCTTGCCGACGTATATCTCGCTCTTCCTCTTCACTCTACTTATTACAACGTATAAGAGGAGCAATCGTCATCGTCTAAAGTACCTGTTTTTGATGACTTCTATTGTGCAAATTTTCTATATAGATGGGCCATCGCCAATAAAACAAAAATTTTCCCCACATTTCCTTGACAAACAACAATCTCCTCTTCTATTATATCCACATAAGATATATCCGATGGTGATATATTAAACGAAAGGAAAAAGTGTGGCCCAGCAAAAAATGATCACTTCGATTCCGTTTCGCTATTATGTTTCACTGCTAAAAACATATCTTACCCCTCAACGCTTTAAAGTCGGCCTGCTAATCCTGCTTCTCTTTGTCAGCATTGGGCTGGATATTCTCAATCCACAACTTTTAGGACGTTTTATTGATTCCGTCGAAAACCACATGGCTATCCTCATTCCCATTGCACTGCTCTTTATCGGTCTGGTCGTTGTCAACCAGTTTGTCACTGCGTTTGCCAGCTATCTCAGCGAGGATATTAGCTGGTGGGCCACCAATGCACTACGGGCCGATCTTGCCCTTCACTGCCTCAATCTAGATATGTCCTTTCATAAAGTACACACGCCCGGCGAACTTATTGAGCGTGTCAATGGCGATATCGCCATGCTTGCCAATTTTTTCTCACGCTTTGTCTTCTATGTACTTGGTCGCACGCTCCTGCTCATCGGCATCATCGCGCTCACGTTCATGGTTGATTGGCGCGTCGGGCTGCTGCTCCTGGCTTTTGCTCTGCTGATCCTCGTGCTGTTGCGCCCCTTACAGGGCATCTCCGTACCACACTTTCGCGACGCTCGCCAGGCCAGTGCAGCGCTCTCCGGTTTCTTTGAAGAGCGCCTCTCCAGCATAGAAGATATTCATAGCAATGGTGCTCAGAGCTACGTCATGCTCACCTTCACCAAACTCACGCGCCGCATCCTGCACACGGCCCGCTTGAGCAACGTCACCGGTCGCTTCTTCTCCAGCGCCATTGAAATCAGTCTGGCCCTCGCAGTGGCGGCGGTCCTGACATTGGGAGCCTATCTGCTACACCGCGGCCAGATGACGCTCGGCGCAATCTATGTTACCTACTACTACACTACCCTGCTCACCCAGAGCCTGTACACCATCACCTTCCAGATCAACCAGATGCAGAGCGCGACGGCCAGCATCCAGCGCATCACCGAACTTTATCATACCCCCAATGCCATCATCGATGGTCCCGGCGTTCCCCTGCCACCGGGACCGCTTACGATCAGCTTACATAATGTTTCCTTCGGCTATACATCAGACAAACAGGTTCTCCGCAACCTCACTTTTGAGTTACCAGCAGGCACCACGCTTGGTTTGCTTGGCAGAACCGGCTGTGGCAAAACGACGTTGATGCGCCTGTTCTATAGAGCCTACGACGTGCAACAGGGATCGGTTCAGGTCGGAGGCATCGATGTCCGACAGACAACGCTGGAGACGCTACGCCACCGGATCGGCGTCGTGACGCAGGACGTGCAGTTGTTCCACGCCAGCGTTCGCGACAATCTCACCTTTTTTGATCCAGGCATTTCAGACGAGCTACTGAAACAGGTCATCTGCGACCTCAATCTCTCCCAGTGGTATGACGCTCTGCCCGCTGGACTCGATACGATCATCGCTGGCGGAGGCGTCACCCTTTCTTCTGGTGAGGCACAGTTGCTGGCCTTTGCTCGCGTCTTCCTGCAAAATCCCGATCTCGTCATCCTCGACGAAGCCTCTTCACGCCTCGATCCCGTTACCGAAAAGCTGATCGAG
>JAICIM010000728.1 GCA_025928885.1 Ktedonobacteraceae bacterium
ACATAGATAAAGAGGACCCAGTGATTTTTGATGGCTTCGACCATCCCCGACCATGCGCTGCTTTGCCGAGCACGCAACGTCTCCTGACGATGCATCCAGACCGGCGATTCCGGCACCCTTGCACGGATAAAGACGACCAACAGTGCTGGCAGCACGCCAACGATAAACATGGCTCGCCAGCCAACAGACGGGAAGAAGGTGAAGATCAGGAAATACACGATTGCGCCTATCAGATAGCCACAGGCATAGCCCTGCTGGAGAATGCCGGAGAAGAGGCCACGAGCGCGAGTTGGCAGCGCTTCCATCGCCAGCGAGGAGCCAAGACCCCATTCGCCACCCATTGCAATGCCAAACAGTACGCGTAAGATCAAAAAGACGATATAATTAGGCGAAAAGGCCGTCAATAGTTCGATGATCGAATAACAGATGATATCGATCATCAGTGGAATGCGGCGACCAAAACGGTCTGCGAGAATACCAAAAATGAGAGCGCCAACGGGACGTAGCATCAACGTTAATGCTGTGGTAAAGACGACGGCGGAAAGCGCGACCTTGAATTCGCCCGCGATCCGCAGGGTAACAAAGGAGACGAGGAAGAAGTCGAAGGCGTCCAGCGTCCAACCCAGGAAGCTGGCAAGAAAGGTGTTGCGCTGATCGCGGTTGAGCGATCCCAGCAGAGTAAATACACTCATCGGTGAATTTCCTCTCATGACCAGTACGGCATCGTACACTAGCAATAACACTATTACGAGGAACGGCTACACGAACAACACATCTTCTACAGCCGCAAGCACCCCACTTGCCATCACCTGAAAGCACTTCTCTGGCTGCATTACCATTATATCTTTTTTTGGCGTCAATTTCCTGCCTCCATTTCTTGTGCTTGCGCACACTGCCATATTCTCTACAATCTCATCTATTACATTCTCTCCCATCTCTCCGTTCTGTTCTTTCTAACCCCGACGCTCTATCATGGATTGAGTATAGCTGGAATGGCTTGCTATCTTATGGGAAACCACGTATGATAAACGGAGCGTTGTATTGCTCTGACAATTCATCTGATTGGAGGTTCTTGATGGAAAAATCATGTATTCCAGGAGCTTTTTTGACTTTTTTTCACGGGACATCTCTCTTCAGAAAGGATTGTTATGCACTCACCTCTTGCCCTGTTGCGCCTCCATGTTGAGGCCGTCTGGTACGTTCAACTTACCAATGATTTTGCACTGACGAGCGACGGCGTACAACTGCCCTGGAGGCTTCTAGCCGCAGACCTCGCCGGAGAGCGCGTCTTCATCTCACAACCCGATATTCTCCCCTCCGAGCGTGCGGAACTGCATCAACGCCTCGATGAGGCGCTAGCGCTACCCGATGTTGCTCTGCCCGGCGTAAACCGCAAAGTGGCCCTGATCCAGACCGCAACACCACATATCACGCCGGAGGCCGCCCGGCGCATCGCACGGCCTCTGAAGCCATCTGAGCATGCGCTGTTGCATCTCTTCTATCCCGACGCCCCTGCCGACGATTTTCAGCCGGAGCAGGAGCCGTTCGTTGGCATTATCGATGATGGACGCTTGCTCTGCCTGGCCCACAGTTCTCGTCGCACCGCCGCAGCATGTGAGCTTGGCATCGAGACGCACAAAGAGGCGCGTCGTCAGGGATTCGCTCTCGCCGCAACGCTTGTGTGGGCCGAGCTGGTCAGGCGCGAGGGGCTGGTCCCGCTGTATAGCGCTCTCGCCGCCAATACCGCCTCCCTGCGCCTTGCAGCGGCGGCAGGCTATCGCCCCTTCGCACACATCACCACTATCTCGTGATACAATACCTGTGTTTTAATAGGTAACCATCTTGTCGTAGCCGCGCGACTTCATCGCGCTTGTGCTGCAATTTCATCTGTATGGCAACAAGCCCGATAAAGTCGCGCGGCTACGACAAGATGGGTTTCTTCAACATCAATAAGGGGTATCATGAGCTTAGCATTACCTGGCGACGAGCAGGCACGCGCCGCTATTGTGCGCGAGTTGGAACTGCGTTTTGCGCCCGAAGATGAGGTGTTGCGCAACAACATCGCTCGTACGCAGGAACAATATCAGCATGGAGGGCAGATCACGCCCCTGCAAGGCAAGCTGTTTCAGGTGCTTGCGCTGGCCTGTGGAGCGCGTAAGATTCTAGAAATTGGCACGATGACCGGCTATTCTGGCGTCTGGCTGGCGCGTGGCCTCGCACCCAACGGCAAGCTCATCACGTTAGAGGTGCGACCAGACCATGCGGAGACGGCCCGAACGACCTTCACCGAAGCAGGCATCAGTGATCGCGTCGAGATTCGCATCGGCTCAGCCCTCGATATTCTGCCCCAGCTCGTTGCTGAGGCCCCCTTCGACCTGATCTTTCTTGATGCCGATAAAGTACACAATCCGCAGTATCTCGATTGGGCTATACACTTGAGCCGGCCTGGATCGCTCATCATCGCTGACAACATCGTGCGCGGCGGGCAGGCGTTTCAGACGCCACCACCCAACGAGAGCGCCGCCGGGGTCGCAGCCTACACTCGCAAAATACTGGAGCATCCTCGCCTCGTCAGCGTCGCCCTCACCCACGATGATATATATAACGGCATCGATGGCTACTCGATTTCGGTGGTGCTGGGGGAATAAACATTACCCCTTTTGAAGGGAACATTCTTCATTCATTGTTAAAAACTATTGCCGAGCTTACACGACATATTGCAATGACTGATGGAAGTTCGGCAATAGGGGACAATCACAATATTTTGTATGACAAGCGCTGCTAGCTCAAGGCGTTGCGGATCGTGAGGCCGAAGCGCTCGATGACCGGACCAAGCGTCTTGAGCAGGATGGAACCGATGATGAGCGTCACAATGATATTGCCAAGCGACCAGCCAAACCAGCCGATCCAGAAGGTGCTGGCAGGCGCGACGCCGGTCT
>JAICIM010000322.1 GCA_025928885.1 Ktedonobacteraceae bacterium
ATCTGGGCATTCGTACCGTGCGCGACCTGCTCTTTTATTTCCCACGCGAACATCGCGATTATAGCCAGCTGCTCAAGATCGCCGATATTCCCTTTAACGAGCTAACCACGACAAAGGGGATTATCTGGGAGGTCGAGACAAAGCGTACTGGTGGTGGCAAGACGCGTACCATCGCAACAATCTCAGATGAAACTGGAAAATTATATGTTTCCTGGTTTAATCAATCATATCTGCAAAAACAGTTGGATGCTTCTAAGGGCGATTATCTGGTTGTGACGGGGATCAAGCAGCGCTTTGGCAATAAGATCGAATTTTCTGTGCGTAGCCATGAGTTTCCTGAGCAGAACGACCTGTTGAATACCGGGCGGCTGGTCCCGATCTATGCGCTGACCGAAGGGCTGCATGCCAAAACATTGCGCCGTCTGACCAAGCAGGCTGTTGATCGCTATGTAGGGTATCTCAACGAGCATCTGCCGCCTGGGGTGCGTTCGGCGGGAGAACTGGTGCCGTTGCCCCAGGCAATCGAGCAGATCCACTATCCTGAGAGCCATGAGCTGCTGGACTCTGCTCGTCGCCGCCTGGCCTTCGATGAGCTGTTTTTGATTCAGCTTGGTATGCAGGAGCGGCGCAGTCGCTGGCAATATGAGGGACCAAAGGGGCAGAGCTTTGCGATTGAAGCCGCCAAAGTATTTATCCAGCCCCCCGACGATCTCTTGCCAGTCCTGTCACAACCAGGAACGCGCACAGGGGAGAGCGCGGGATCAACGCTCTGGTCAGTTGCGGCCACCGATGAGCCGTTTGAGGCCACGCTGCCGTTTGCCTTTACCGATGCCCAGCGACGCGTGATTTGCGAAATCTTTGCGGATATAGCAAAGACCAGGCCGATGTGTCGCCTCTTGCAGGGCGATGTCGGCGCTGGTAAGACCGTTGTGGCGGCAGCAGCCCTCTTTATGGCGGCCTTGAATGGCTATCAGGGCGCGATTATGGCCCCGACCGAACTGCTGGCCGAGCAACATGCTCGCAGCATCAGTAAAATGCTGGAGCCGTTTGGCATCCATACCGTCTTGCTTACCGGTAGTCAGCGTTCGCGCGAACGTACACAGGGGCGGGCGGCGCTGGAGAGCGGCGAGGCGGCGGTGGCGATTGGTACGCACGCGCTGATTCAGGACGATGTGAATTTTCGCAGCCTGGGACTGGTAATTGTCGATGAGCAGCATCGCTTCGGCGTGGAGCAGCGCGATGCCCTGCGCCAGAAGGGCTATCATCCTCATATGCTGGTGATGACTGCGACCCCGATTCCACGCACGTTGTCTCTCACGCTCTATGGCGATCTGGATGTTTCGGTCATCGATCAATTGCCGCCGGGACGCCAGAAGATCATCACGCGCTGGCGTTCGGGGGCGCGGCGGCGCGAGGCCAACGAACTGATCAGGCAGCAGGTGAGCGAGGGGCGACAGGCGTGTATCATCTGTCCCTTGATTGAAGAATCCGAGACGCTCTCCGTCAAGGCGGCGACCACCGAATATGAACGCTTGCAACGCGAGGTGTTTCCCGAATTGCGCATTGGCCTGTTGCATGGAGGGATGAAGCCTGCTGAGAAGGATCAGGTGATGCATCGTTTCCGCGATAACGAGCTTGACATTCTGGTGGCAACCTCCGTCATCGAGGTCGGCATCGATATTCCCAACGCAACCGTGATGGTGATTGAGGATGCGGACCGCTTCGGCCTCTCACAGTTGCATCAGTTTCGCGGACGCGTCGGGCGCGGCAAGCACCAATCGTATTGCTATGTGCTCAGTGCTGAGGCCAGCTTGCAGGCACAGGAACGGCTGGGCGTGTTTCAGGAGATCGACGACGGCTTCCGTCTGGCCGAGGAAGATCTGCGCTTGCGTGGTCCCGGCGATTTTATCGGTGTGCGCCAGAGCGGGATGCCAGAACTGCGCATTGCCGATCTCAACGATACCCCATTGATCCATCTATCGCGCACCATCGCGGCGAAGTTATGGGAGAGCGATCCCTATCTGCGCAAACCAGAGCATACCGCTCTGCGCGAGAAGATGCGCCTCTTCTGGCAAAATTTTATGGCGCATTGAACGCAGATCACTCACAGGATAGGTTTCCGGGAAGCCGCTTTACAAGAGGTCTCCCACTCCTGGTACGTGTTAATTCGGGCAGGATTCCCACTATTACGTACCAGGAGAAAAGGGGGAGTAAACAGATCATTGTGATATACTCTATGCCAGGCGCATAAAAAGATAAAAAGGCGGAAGAATCAATGCTATTTTCGCAAGACGAAAGCGAGGAGCCAGAAGCCTATCATCCACATCTGGTTCTGCTCTCCGTCCAGTTTGCGCGTATGGACCAATATCTTCTCTGTCGGACGATACGCAAGACGCGCCACCTTGTCAGACTTCCTGTGATTATACTTGGAACGCGAGAAGATGCGACCTTTGATATCATGCGTGGCCGTCTCGCTGGATCAACTGATTTTTTGAGCAAACCATTTAAGCCTCATCAGCTTATCCAGATGATCAAAAAGTATCTTCCTGCCTAAATAGGGGCTGCTGTTTTTTTTCTTGTCTTTTTTCAGGATTTTCCTTATCAATATTCCCTTTCTTATGTTTTGATTTATGCTTACATAAAGTAAGTAATCGCGTTATAAGTGGGAATTTTACCTGTTGCCTCTATATATAATACTGGAACTTTTCAGGCCGATATAGAATCCATTAAACTTAATCTCTTTTTCTCTGCAATCGCTGAGCGGAGCGGCACGATTTGCTTGAAGCGCCTTCTTTAGCCAGTACAGGCGTGAGCATTGAAAAATGATCGAGGTATTTATGAGAAATACTGTAGATTTGATGGTAGCTTTTACGCTATATCGTTAGGCCGGATAGTAAATATTTTCTTCCGGTAGCAAATATGCTTGACAGACAGATATGCTTCTATGTATTCTATGCTTATACCCTGGCTGCTTGATCAAAAAGTGTAGTTTGTGGACGGTGTTGTCCACCGATGTAGGAAGCAACTCCGTTCACTTTTGAAGCTCTCTACGAGGAGAGGAGCCTGAAATGGAATCAGTAAGCCGACGTTCGGTTTTAAAAGCGGCAGGAGGATTGGCTGCCGCAAGCGCTGGTGCCTGGTGGTTAAGCGGGTGTGCGCCCGCTTTTAATACTGGTGCCAAGAAAACGATCAACTTCTGGGCATTTTCAGACACTCGTATCTTTTGGCAGAAGAAAGCGTGGGATCTGTATAAGCAACAGAAGAAGCCCGATTTCGAGATCAACTGGCTGATCTTTGCTTATCAGCAGATGCACGACAAGATTCTTATTACCTCGCAGGCCGGTTCCGGTGGTCCCGATATTGCGGACATCGAGATCGGGCAATTTTCTCGCTTTATCAAGGGTGACTCCATTTTTGTGGACTTAAAGCCGAAATTGGAGGCAATGGGCGTTCTTGATAAGCTCTTTAAGCCCTCTGCAACCGATCCCTGGACCTGGAAAGGCAAGATCTATGGGATAGGCAACGAGCTAAACACGTGTTTGATGAGCTACCGTTTCGATCTTTTGGAGAAGGCTAATATCAAGCTGCCTTTCGAGACATGGGATGACTTTATTGAGGCTGGCAAGAAGTATCACCAGGATACAGGAAAGTACTTGATAGAGCAGCCATACAGCGATGCGGGTTACTGGTGGGTGATGACGTTACAGCAGGGCGGAGGTTATTTCGGTCAGAATGGGCAACCAACGGTTAATACTGCTCCCGCAATTAAAACGGCAACATATATGCAGCAGGCGATTAAAGATGGTTGGTCAATGCCTCGACCTCTTTCAGCTTCGTACAATGCCCTGGTTGATTCGGGTAACTTTGCAACAATCCTGGGGCCATCGTGGAACTTCAGTGGTTTTACGCAGGAGAATGCGCCGCACACAAAAGGGAAATGGCATTTGCAGCCTCTCCCACGTTGGACATCGGGTGGTTCTCGCACCGCCACCTGGGGTGGAACTGGCGTCTCTGTTTTGAAAACATCACAAAATGTTGAAGAGGCGATGGATTTTGTCACTTTTGAGCATACCACTCCTCAAGCTCTGTTGTACGACTTTGATGAGCGGCAGGTCTGGCCGACATTTAAACCAGCTCTGGATGATCCGCGTCTGAGTCAGCCTCTTGAATTCTTTGATAATCAGAAGGTTGGAGAGCTGATCAAAGAAGTCTCCCCCGAAATCAATACCTGGTACAATTCTCCCTACTGGCCTGAAACTGTCGATGCGACCATTCGTGTGGGTCTATCTCCGGCCATCTTGCAACCCGGCACTGTGACAGCGGAACAGGCGATGAACAACGCTCAACATGAAGCGCTCAGCATCATCAGCTTCGAGACTGCCTGATTGACGATACATCTGTGAGAAGGAGAAATCTTACATGGCAACGGCTCAAGTTACCACGCCACAGAATAACGCTTCTGGCCTCTACCAATGGTGGCGGCGCAATCAACGCCAGATTTCACCCTACCTCTTTGTCGCGCCGTTTTTTATCATTTTCCTGGTTTTTGGCCTCTACCCCATCGTCTATTCCTTCATCCTCAGCTTCTATAAAGGGTTTGGTTTCGAGCAGAAAACCTTTTTCGGTCTCGGCAACTATATCCACCTGTTTCAAGATCCCCGCTACGGCAAAGCGGTCCTCAATACAACCAAATATGCGGCAGGTAGTGTTTTTATCCTCGCACCTCTCGCCCTGCTGGTCGCGCTCGCTATCAACTCGGCCTATGTTCGTTGGAAGGGATTGTATCGAACGGGCCTGTTTTTCCCGGTGATTACTTCCAGTGTTGTCATCGCCATCATCTTTGCCCGGGTGTTTGATCAACAGTACGGCCTCTTGAACGTGGCTCTTGGCTGGTTTGGTATTGGACAGGTCCCCTGGTTGACAGATGCAAATGTCGTGATGAACTCCTTTATCCTGATGGGCATCTGGACATGGCTCGGTATCAACATGCTCTACTGGCTTGCGGGTTTAAATGGGATCAACAAAGAATTCTATGAAGCAGCTGCTATCGATGGGGCCAATGCATGGGATTCATTTGTGCATATCACATTGCCGATGTTGCGGCCCATTATGCTCTTCGTCGTCATTCAGGCCATTGTCGGCTCATACAACCTGTTTGAGGCTCCCTTCCTGCTCACCAGCGGTGGCCCGGCAGATGGATCGCTGACACTAACGCTGTACATCTACACTCAAGGTTTCCAGAACTTCAATGTAGGATATGCCAGCGCCATCGCTTACTCGATGACCGTGATTCTGCTCATCCTGTCTCTCGTAAACATTCGCCTGTTTGGCTGGCAGGCTGCCGGTGAGTAACTACATGAGATGCATTGTGGATGTTGCAATTGCCGTGTCCGCAATTGGCCGAGGCGTCTTTGTTGATGACATGTATACACGGAGAGGATACAAGTAATGGCGAACGCAAATATTACTGTTCAGGAAGCCGCCACACCAGTTGTACGAGCTTCTAGAGCTGCCCCTTCCAAAAAGGTTCGTTTCACCGTCGGTACGGTACTTGTGAATGCAATCTTGATTTTGCTGGTGGTGCTGACCATTGTTCCGTTTCTCTATATGATGTTCAGCGCGTTTAAACCAAATACCGAGATCTTTGGTGCGCCGATCACTTTCTTTCCACAACACCCCACGTTCGAGAATGTGCAATCGTTGCTTGCGAACTTCCCGTTTATTCGGTGGGCGTGGAATACCATTGTTGTGGCGGTTATTGGATCGCTACTATCCGTCTTGCTGAGTTCGCTGGCTGGCTTTGCTTTTGCAAAGTACGAATTTCGTTACAAAAATGTGCTGTTCATGCTCATGCTGGCAACGTTGCTCATTCCGAATCAGGTATTGCTGGTGCCTCAGTTCGAGGTTGTGCGCACGCTGGGTTGGTTCAATACCTATGAGGGTCTGATTATTCCTCGCGCAGTCGGAGCCTTTGGTATTTTCCTGATGCGTCAGTATACCGTCAGCCTGCCAAGCGAGCTGCTTGATGCCGCCCGCATCGATGGCGCAACCGAGTTTGGCATCTGGTGGCGCATTGTGCTGCCGTTGGTGCGCCCCGGATTGGCGGTGCTGGGCATTCTTTCCTTTACCGGTCTGTGGAACGATTTCTTCTGGCCGCTGATCATCACGACTGATCCCAACATGTTTGTCGTGAATCTGGGCATCTCCTCCCTGGTCGGCCCCTATGATTATCAGTATGGCATTCTGCTCTCCGGTACCTTGCTGGCCTGCTTGCCGGTGATCGTCATCTTCCTGTTCTTCCAGCGCCAGTTTATCGCGGGCTTCACAGAGGGAGCCTTCAAGGGATAACCCATGTTGTGGCGATAAAACTATCCACGGTTTTGCGTGCCAGATGCGCGGCTGTTGCGGGCATCTGGCATTTTTATTTGCATGATTGGGACGTTTCCACGTAGCGCCAATTCCTTGCGGTTGGCGCGGGTCTTGACGAAAAGTAGTCTCTGCGTTACAATAAGTCAAAGTTGACTAAAGGGAAGGGCATGTATAAACAGGTAATGTTGCTCGGCTTGCTGCTCGAAAAGCCGATGTATGGACAGCAGATCCGGGAAGTCATCGAGAATCATCATGATTTTCTGGCAAATTTCATGAAGAAGCCAACGATCTATTATCAGTTGGAGCAGCTTGTGAAAGATGGCTATCTGGAGATGCGCCGCGAGACGGTGGAGGCTCCCGGTCCTGGTTCTGCGCATGATTCGCTGGCCCTGCGTGAGCGCGATGTCTACTACATCACCGAGCAGGGGCGACGCTATTTCCATACGCTTTTACGCAATATGCTCAGTACCTATCGGCCCGGCCTGAGCGAGGTCGATGTCTGCTTTTTCTTTTTGCATCATCTGAGCAAACAAGAGGCAATTGCTCTCTTAGCTGAGCGCCATGTCCTTGTGACCAGCTATCGTGCCAGCGTTGTGCGCCAATACGAGGGGACGCAGGACGAGGCGCACCGGCTGGTCTACGATCATGATGTGACGCTGCTGGACGCTGAACTCAGCTGGTTACAACGGGCGATAAATCATCTCCGTTCCAGTCAGGAGCAATCCTCGCAAATTACGGTATAAACATAAAAATGGTATTGTGCCATTTTTTCTATCGTTCAGGTCAAATCTGACTTAACGAGACATGTTGAGGAGCATAGAAATGGAGAAGAAAAAAAGGTCTCCATTGTTCTTGATGGCCCTGACCATCCTGATAGATTTTATCGGCTTTGGCCTGGTTATTCCTCTCCTTCCATTCTGGGCTGAGCGCCTGGGAGCGAACTCATTTGAGGTTGGGCTGATTATCACGGTCTACGCCCTGGCCCAGTTGCTGTTCACGCCAGTCCTGGGAACGCTTTCTGATCGCTATGGGCGCAAGCCGATTATCGTCGTCTCGCTCTTTATCGAGGTAGTGGCGCTAATCATGACAGCTCTTGCCGGTTCGCTGCCGTTGCTGCTGCTGGCACGCTTTATTGGTGGGCTGGGAGCCTCGAATATTGGTTCGGCGCAGGCGGTGGTTGCGGATGTCACCGAGAAGCAGAACCGCGCGAAAGGCATGGGTTTGATTGGTGCCGCGATCGGGCTGGGATTTGTGATTGGTCCGGCGGCGGGTGGCATACTGGCTCCAGCGGGGCAGACGCTCCCGTTCTGGGTTGCGGCAGGCGTTGCCCTGGTCAATGCACTGCTGGTCTTGCTCTTCTTGCCTGAAACGCGGAAGCGAGCAAGTGGTGAGACGGAGACGCATTTCAGGGGGCGAGGACTGAGCCTGCTCTTCTCCGGCTGGCGCAACGCTGCTCGCTATCCGTCGGTGTTGGGAATGGTGCTGGTCAATCTGTTATATACCATCGCTTTTACCGGAATGGAGGCAATTTTTGCGCTCTTCACCCAGCATACCTTTGGCTGGGGAGCATCCCAGAACGGCTATATCTTCACCTATATCGGGGTCATCGTAGTCATTATGCAGGGAGGGCTGGTCGGCAGGCTGGTGAAGCGCTGGC
>JAICIM010000376.1 GCA_025928885.1 Ktedonobacteraceae bacterium
CGGAAACGGTCCGGGTTGCGTATATTCTCTCGTAAGGGGAAGTAAAAGAAGCGGCTTGAGAGCATGTTTCTTTTCGCTCTCTTTATCAATCGTGTAGAAAGGATAATGCATTATGGCTCTGGATATGCAGCAGATAAAACAGCGTCTGGAAGAGAAGAAAAGAGAATTACGAACGCAGATGGGGGATTTAGATCAAGCGTATCCCACTCCGGTCGATACAACAGAGATCAGCGAGGGACCGCAGGAATTTGAGGAGACGAACGTTGATTTTATAGAGATGCAGCAGGAACAATCGCTCCTGGTGAATGAGCAGGCGCTACTCACAGAGGTTGAAGCGGCGCTCAAGCGCATTGAGGATGGGACATATGGCCGCTGTGTGGTCTGTGGACAACCTATTCCTGAGAAGCGGTTGGAAGCACTGCCCTGGGCCGCTCGTTGCGTCAAAGATGAGCAAGCGTTGGAAGAGCGCAATCTCAGCAAAGAAGAATTGTATGGATCTGATACACAATAGGTAAGGCTCTGGTCTTGCCTGCTTCCTCTCTTCAGGGAGAGGTACTATCTGCGTAGTGCCTTTTCCTGGTGTTTGTGGTACAATGCCCGTGCCTGATCGATTTTTTGAGAAAAGGAAGAAGGAATTAATTGTGCTAGCCAGGCGTGCGCGTCTCTACGATGCTTTGGCATTGCTCGCAGCGGTTGTTGTGATCTCCCTTGATCAATGGACAAAAGCTCTTGTCGTAGCCAATCTGACTCCACCAGGAAGTAAGCCGGATATTCCTCTACTTGGCAAGTATCTGGTTGTTGCCTATATCCAGAATAATGGAGCAGCTTTTAGTCTTTTTAAAGATCAAAATAACTTCCTTGCCATTTTTATCCTTCTGGCGATTGGCGTGATTGCCTATCTTTATGCCCGAATGATCAATTCGGGGCCGCTTTTCTATAAAATCGTCTTTGGCCTGATCATTGGCGGGGCTATTGGCAATTTGATTGATCGGGCGCGTCATAGCGGCTATGTGGTTGATTTTATCTCCTTCCGCATCCCTGAGATCAACTATTACTTCGCCATTTTTAATATTGCAGATGCCTGTATCTCTGTAGGGGTCTTTCTCCTCTTCGTCTTGGTCGCATTTGGCGGTTTGCGTCAAGGCGCAAAGAGCGACGAGACGAGCGAAAATACTTCTTCAGCGGTGACAAACAGCGGAACATTGCAAGCGAAAGAGCAAGATGCACAATCCTGACGTAGCCCATTCTCATACCCCTGAACAGTGGACGATTGAACCTGATCAAGCCGGACTACGGCTTGATCGTTATCTTGTGTCCTGTTTAGAGGATGTTTCACGCACGCAAGTACAGCAACTTATCAGCAACGAGTTGGTTCTGGTCAATGGACATGCTGTGAAGCCGGGGTATGCCTTGCGAGCACAAGATACCGTTCAGGTGTTGCGTACCACGCCAGTAGGTTCGCCAACGACTGTGCAGCCACAAGCGCTGCCGCTTGATATTATTTATGAAGATGAGTATGCGCTGGTGATTAATAAGGCTGCGGGCATGGTGGTGCATCCAGCTCCGGGTCATTACGAGGATACGCTGGTCAATGCCCTGCTCGCTCGCTATCCTGAATTACGTGCAAGCGAGAGCGATCTGCGACCGGGCATCGTGCATCGTCTGGATCGGGACACATCCGGGCTATTAATTGTGGCGAAAGATGTGCGCACACAGGCGGCTCTGGTGGAGCAGATGAAGCGGCATGAAGTGGTGAAGCGCTATCTGGCACTGGTTGAAGGTACTGTGGCATTGGAGAAAGGGAGCATCGATGCGCCGATTGGTCGCGATCCTCGCCATCGCCAACAAATGACGATCACAACGGTCGATAGCCGCGACGCAATTACTCATTTTCGCGTCTTGAACCGCTACGCTCACCATACCTTGCTGTTGGTGCAACTGGAGACCGGACGTACTCATCAGATCCGCGTCCATTTGCAGGCGATAGGGCATCACGTTGTGGGCGATCCAGTATACGGTTCGGGACGGGTACGTCCAGGGCTGGTTGTCCAGCGCCAGTTCTTACATGCGTACCAGTTAGAATTTGCGCATCCCATCACCGGTCTGAAGATGGAATTTGAGGCACCGTTACCCCCGGATTTGCAGGCCGTTCTCGCAGACGAAACTCTCCTATAGCCGCCTGGAAAATCTGCGAGCGGTTGGGTATACTGGTAGTATCTCCGTAAATTCATTGAAACTATGTAAAATCGTATCATTGTGTATCAACTTGTTTTGCCCATGCAATAACCATCATCTACTATAACCTATTTTTCCTGATACTCAGTTTTCTCTTGCAATTTCTGCATACTTGCGGTAAAATAGGCCCATCCTTGATACGTATCAGTTGCAACTACAGCAAATTACCTATAGACCTTTTATATTCATATATATACCTATATGTGAATGGTTGAAGAGGGGATCTCCGACTGTAGGCATATTTCTTCTTTTATTGAAGAATGCTTTACTTTGTTAAGGAGAGGAGAAATTGAATATGCCGACATTTAACACGGCAGATGATATTACTCCCCGTAGTGTTTTGCGGCACCGGCCAGTTAGTGCAACAACCGCATCCTCTACGGGGAGACGTTTGACCGCTGCACCAGTGATGCAGCGTGCGTCTCGTTCTCGTATTACCACAGCGAACACCGAGGAGGTAGATACTGTGTGGGACGGCGAGATCGATACCAGGCCCGGCACACAGGGAAGTGCCAGGCGCACAACGGTAACGCCAAAGGCATTGACCACTTCGTCTTATCCAAAGACGACAGTGCCAAAGACGACGGCACCGAAAAAGGCGCGTCACCAGGCGCACCCGCTCCTCTATCTTGGGGTTGGTATGCTTGTGATGCTTTTCCTCTGGACCGGGTTGAGTGCAGCCTCTGGCTGGTTTAACACGATCCTCGACGATATTCATTATGGGCGTCCACGTACATTTCAAACGGATGCAATAGTAGGTCATGAGCAAGGAAGTACTCCTAGTCATTTTATCGCCATCAATTTGAATCGTCATATCGAAATTATCGAACTTCCTGGCGGGGATGCTGCTCATGCTCGTATCTACATTGGTCCTCAGCTTGTTGGTGAAGGCGATGAGCTAATACCAGTGACATTGAAATTTGTTGATGTCAATGGGGATAAGAAGCCGGACATGCTTGTGAACGTGCAGGGGTCACGTGTTGTGTTCATCAACGAGAAGGGAACGTTCCGTATGGCTCAGCCTGCTGAGCGCCGTCAGATCGAACAAACCTTGCAGCGTTCGGGTGACTAGCCTGAAAAAGTAGGTGTATTCCCAGGAATTATGGCTGATCATAGACAGAAGGAACTCCCCTGAACTGGCTTATTGCCAGTGGGGGAGTTCCTTTTGTTTGCCGCTATTGCTCGGAACCGTTGCGCATCATTTTTGTTTCGCCGTTTGAACTTTTTTCCATGCGCGAGGGGAACAGGGGCGTTGTTCCCAGTGCAGCTTGAGATAGGACCGCTCCTACCGAAAAACCGACGCGCTTTCTGGCAGGGATGGTAATCTGGTCGCCACCACGAATCGATTTGACACGGCGGGCCGCCACATCGCGCAGATTCCAGGTGCCAAAACCCATTAAACGTACTTCGTGACCATGTGCAACGCCTTCGCGTACCACCTCTGTAAAGGCATCAATCACTTTGCTGGTCTCTTTGAGATTCAAGCCTGCCCTGGCTGCAACCTGATGAATCAATTCATCTTTTCCAATGACAACATGATCTCTGGTGGGTGAACTTGCTTTCATAGAATATCTTACCCTCACGTGTGTAACGCAGAGCAATAGGTCGCCTCTGCTGATGATTTGTATCTGCACTTTCTCGATGTGAACAATCGCGTCATCTACGCTGATGAACGATATGTCAACGCTATGCAGTAGAATGGTGTGACCATCCACTTCCACTATACCGAGTCCCACCAAATGCTACATAATGGGTGCATTTTTTGCGTCAGCAGCGTTGCAGTGCTCTCTGCTTATCCTTTTGTGGATGTCGTGGGGGAAATGACCGGCGTTGGAATACCAGCTGGCAACTCATCGGGCGCTGGATACACGGAGAGGCTCGTCACCATCAGTTGCACGCCATCGGAGGTTGTGCCATGTTGGACAAACAGCGCGATTTGCCCGCGTGTATAATCTTCGTCGGAGATAGCCTGGACCGCAACGCCGTTAATGAACAGGACCAGAGTTGATCCTTTCATAATCACTGTGAGCCTATTGATGTGGCCTGATCCCTTGATTTGGGAAGCATGAGTAGGTTTGACCAACGTTGTGATGACTTGATAGGTGTCTTCAGAGTCTAACGATTCTTTACTGATACCGTACATGCTATTCCCATAAATGTCAATGCGATAATCATGATCGAGATTGCTATCGCCGCGCAGGTAAAGGCCCACGCTGTCGTTCGCGTCTCCCTGTTTTATCGTAAAATTCATGGATAACGTAAAGTCATCAAATGAATTACTGGCAGGTAAGCTTTCGACCAGAATTTTATGGTTGTTTGCTGCAAGGGTTAGAGCGCCTTCATTGAGGGTACGGGTGTAGCCTGCCGCGTTGCCGGTCAGCCAGCCCTGATTGTTATCGATAAAATAATCCTGAAATAGCGGTTGAGGCGTTTGTGAAGGATCGGGAGTCAGTGTTGACGTTGGGGTCGGAGATGATACGGTTGGCGTCGCCGTATGAGCGGTCGGGCTGGTTCTGGCATGTGCAACGGGAGTAGCTGTAACGTGTTCTGCTCCGTCCCGGCTGTTGGCAATGAGAAAAATACTGCTACCAGCAAGTAAAAGTAGACAGATGATAACCCATATAGATAATTTCCAGCGTTTGCTGGTCTGTTTCTTCTCTTCGGTCATTCTAACGATTTGCTCCCTCTTTTGAGTACACATTCTATTACGAAGGGGATGAAGTTCTGTTACTCTTCTATGAGTGATGGTCTAAAAGTCCTGATTCAGGCGACCTCTTTTCCTGCGCCGGAGAGGCAAGTTTGCGTGCTATAATACAGCTACTATCAAGCTGCCGCCAACACCGGAAAAGAGGTCACGTTCATGCTCGCTGCTATGTTTTATGGTCCAATGGATATACGTCTGGAAGAGCGTTCTATTCCCACTCCAGGGCCGGGAGAAGTGCTTTTACAGGTTGCCGCTGCCACGACCTGTGGCACAGATCTTAAAGCATATCGTCGCGGCCATCCCTTGCTTTTTCAACAGACGCCCGCTGGTTTCGGCCATGAGGTTTCCGGTTTTATCGTGGCGGTTGGATCAGGTGTAACCAGTTGTCGAGAGGGTGATGCTGTCTGTGTGGCGAATTCTGCCCCCTGTTTGCAGTGTTTTTACTGCCGGCGTGGGAAATATAGCCTGTGTGAAGATCTCCTGCTGCTGAATGGCGCGTATGCCGAGTACTTGCTCGTACCAGAGCGGATCGTGCGTCAAAATCTATACGTGTTGCCCTCTGGTTCGTCATTTGTGGCGGCAGCCTTAACTGAGCCGCTGGCCTGTGCGCTGCATGGGGTTGATGCGAGTGGCATTGTCGAGGGCGATACCGTTGCCGTGTTGGGAGCCGGTCCACTGGGGCTGTTGCTGGTTGCGCTGGCAAAATTGCGTGGTGCCTATGTGATCCTGACCGGTCGGGGCAAGGAACGTCTGGCTTTAGGCAAACTATTTGGAGCGGATGTAGTTATCGATGTTTCTACGCTTTCTTTTGATGAGCAGAGCGAGGCTGTGGTGCGGGAAACGGAGGCGCGGCGCGGCGTGGATGTTGCGATTGAAGCGGTTGGGACGCCGGAGACGTGGAGCCTTGCCGCGACAATGGTGCGGCCCGGTGGCTTGATCAATTTCTTCGGTGGTTGCCCCTCTGGAACGCAAGTAGCTTTGGAGACGCGTCCTCTGCACTATAGCGAATTGACCATGATAGGTGTTTTTCACCATACGCCGGCATATTTTTCTCAGGCACTCGACTTAATTACTGGTCGCCATATTAATGTTGAAGCGCTGATTACGGCTCACGTCCCCCTCGCGTCGGTGCTGGAGGTCTTTCAACTCTTATTGCAGAAGCAGGGCGTAAAATATGCGTTGATTCCTCCCAACGCTCTATAAATCCGAATGCTGCTATTGTCGGCCTGAACTACGCCCTCTTTATTCTACACCTGCTTCCTGATTGAGTAGCAGCCCTTGCATAATCATCTGGCAATGAATGTCGATAACTTGCTGCACCGTCAGCCGCCCCCCTGCACGGAACCAGGTTGCTACCTCGGTACACATGGCAATAATGGCATAGGAGGTCACTTTTACATCGCTCTGACGAAAAGTGCCGCGTTCCATGCCGTCACGTAGCAGTTCTTGCAGCAGTGCATCATAGTGATCGCGTAGCGCGATAATGGGGGCGCGGTTCTCAACTTCGAGCGAACGAATCTCTGTATCGATGATAAAGAATTCGGCTTTGTATCTTGTATGGAGATGGATGTGATTGGTGATGGCCTGGTGCAGTCGCTCGACCGGTTCATCGTACTCGCGCAAAATATGTTCAAGCTGCCTGTTAAGCTGGTGCATATGCGTGGTCATAATTTCAACAAGGAGCGATTGTTTGTTCGGATAATGATGATAAATACTGGCTGCCTGGATGCCTGCAATACGGGCGATATCGCGCAGTGGTGCTGCATGATAGCCGTATTCGGCAAAGAGTTGAATTGCTGCTGCTAAAATACTTTCCCGCATAGAGCGGCCTTCTGACCCCATATTCTCTCCTCTATAACTGAAGCTGATAGTATTGTAGCAGAGCGGTTCGATGCCATGCAATATTTTTATATTTATTAGAAAAATGTGTATGACTTATTATTTTGTATATTTGATTATGATGACGATTTCCTCTCTTCAGAGAGAAAATAATTGTGCCATTGCTTGCTTAAAAGAGTTATTTCTATGTGCAGAGAGATTGTTTTTTGATCCGTTTCTATGTTACAATCAAAAAATGAATTGTATTTATTTCTGAA
>JAICIM010000119.1 GCA_025928885.1 Ktedonobacteraceae bacterium
CGATTGGGGACAGGCAGAGGCGCTGGCATTTGCCTCGATCCTGACAGATGGCACGCCGATCCGTCTGACCGGGCAGGATTCGCAGCGTGGCACCTTCAGTCATCGCCACGCCGTTTTGCACGGCCAGGATGGCAACCAGATCTATATTCCCTTACAGCATCTCCCCGATGTTCATGCTTCATTTTCAATCTACAATAGCCCACTAACAGAGACGGCCACGCTGGGCTTTGAGTATGGGTATAGCGTGCAGGCACCCGAGTCGCTGGTGTTGTGGGAGGCGCAGTATGGCGATTTTGCGAACGTTGGGCAGGTCGTCATCGATCAATTTATTGCATCCGGGCAGGCGAAATGGCGGCAACCATCGTCGCTGATTATGCTCTTGCCGCATGGCTACGAGGGGCAGGGGCCGGATCACTCCAGCGCTCGTCTGGAGCGCTACCTGCAACTGGCGGCTGAAGATAACTGGCGTGTGGCGAATTGTTCGACGGCTGCACAATACTTTCATTTGTTGCGTTTGCAGGCGTTCTATCTGAAGCGTTATGCGCGTCCGCTGGTAATAATGACGCCCAAGAGCCTGCTGCGCCATCCGTTGGCGACCTCACGCCTGCAAGATCTGGCCGAGGGATCATTTTTGCCGGTCATCGATGATGCACGGGCCGGGGAACATGCCCACGATATTCGCCGTATTATACTATGTACAGGGAAGATGGCGATTGATCTTCTGGCCCACGAGAGCCGTACGCAGAGCGACGACACGGCTATTGTGCGGGTCGAACTGCTCTATCCTTTCCCACAAGAGGAGTTGAAACAGGTTCTGCAGCGCTATCCAGGCGTGCGTGAGATTGTCTGGGCGCAGGAAGAGCCGCGCAATATGGGGGCCTGGAGCTATATGGCTCCACATTTGACCGATCTTGTCGGTCGCGATATTACTATTAGCGTTGTCTCCCGTCCTGAGCGCTCAAGCCCGGCGGCTGGCTTCTGGGATCTACATGCCGCTGAACAGGAACGGATTCTTGCGGAGGCCATGCGCCTGCCGCTGAGACAACCCGGAGGGGAACATGTCCACTGAAGTTCGCGTACCAACGCTAGGCGAATCCATCGTTGACGCCACTATCGCATCCTGGCTAAAAAAAGAGGGGGACCAGGTGCGGCGAGGGGAGACCCTCGTGGAACTGGAAACCGATAAGGTGAACGTTGAAGTCAGCGCCGAGCAAGATGGCGTATTGCAAAAGATTGTGAAGCAGGAAGGCGAGGTCGTCTCCGTCGATGAGGTGATTGCGGTGATCGGAGAGGGGGCAGCTGCAACCAATGGCGCATCTGCTCCCGCTGAAACGGCTAATTCACAGAAAACGACGCCGCCACCTATGCAACGCCAGTCAACAGGGGCATTGGAGGCGATGCGTCCATCGACGGGATCATTAGAAACGCAACGTCAATCAACGGGTGCATTGGATGTGCAGCGCCCACCATCGCCGCTTGCTCGCCGGATAGCGGCAGAGCATAACCTGGACATTTCACAGATTCGTGGCTCAAGCCCACATGGACGTGTGACCAAAGATGACGTTATTCAGTATATGGAGCAGAGCACGCAACCGACGGCTCCTATTCCCCGCATTTCGACGGTTGAGACTCCCACCTCGCCGGTTCCCGCTGTGCAACCTCAGCCGGTGAAAGGACAGGCTCCGGTTTCTGCACGTCCTGAAGAGCGTGTGCGGATGTCGCGGCGGCGGCAGACCATCGCCCAACGTCTGGTAGAGGCGCAGCATACAGCGGCAATGCTGACCACCTTTAACGAGGTCGATATGAGCGCCATTATGGAGGTGCGCAGTCGTCGTAAAGAATCCTTCAAAGAGCGCCATAGCGTCTCGCTGGGCTTTATGTCGTTCTTTACCAAAGCGGTCGTCGGTGCTCTCAAGGCGTTTCCGCGTCTCAACGCCGAAATTCAGGGCAACGACATGGTGCTCAAGCGCTACTATGATATCGGTATTGCCGTCGGTGCTGAAGAGGGGCTGGTGGTGCCGGTGGTACGCGATGCGGATCGGAAAAGCTTTGCTGAAATTGAGCGTGAGATTGCCGATCTGGCAAAGCGTGCGCGTGATAATAAGCTCTCGCTGGCTGAACTGCAAGGCGGCACGTTTACGATTACCAACGGAGGCGTGTTCGGTTCTTTGCTCTCGACCCCTATCTTGAATGGGCCGCAGGTGGGTATTCTCGGCATGCATAAGATAGAGCAGCGTCCTATCGCGCTGAATGGTCAGGTCGTTATTCGTCCGATGATGTATCTGGCGCTTTCGTACGACCATCGTATCGTTGATGGGAGCGAGGCGGTGCGCTTCCTGGTGCGGATCAAAGAGCTATTGGAAGATCCCGAAGTCCTGTTGCTGGAGGGGTAGGAGCAGATTTTGATCTCTCTCGACAGTACGCGTTTGTATCTGTATAATCAAGAAGATACAAATGACCACTGTTCATCTACTACGCGGTCTGTTTCTGCCCGGAGAGCGAAGGCACAGAAAAGTAAGAGTATTGTGTGTGATGAGGCTGTTTGGTCTATCCACTCCCGCCGGGCAGGTTGGGAGTGGATAGCATGAATTTGGCACACGGTCAAATGGCAGAACAGAGGGAGTCGTCAGGGGTATGCAACCAGAAAATATATCTCCTCGCCGTGCGGAGAAGGGCGATAATCTCGATACATTAGTTGGTAGATCGCTAGGTCAGTTCCGCGTCGTCGAGCGCATTGGTACGGGCGGTATGGCCGCTGTTTTCAAAGCGTATCAACCAACCCTGGATCGCTATGTCGCCATCAAAGTCTTGCCGGCCTATCACGCGCAAGATCCTGTTTTCGTCAAACGTTTCGAGCAAGAGGCTCGCTCTGTTGCGAAGCTCGCTCATCCCAATATCGTCCAGATACATGATTTTGGTGAGCAGGATAATATAACCTATATCGTCATGGAATACGTGGATGGGGGAACGTTAAAGGATCGCTTAAAGCGGCCAATTTCAGTTCCTGAAGCTGCTGACTGCATCATTCAGGCAGCGGAGGGGCTGGATTGTGCGCACCGCAATGGCATCGTTCATCGTGATGTGAAGCCTGCGAATATGCTGTTGCGTAAAGATGGGCATCTTCTGCTATCGGACTTTGGGATTGCGAAAATCCTGGAAGGAACCACGAATCTTACCCGCGTGGGTACTGGCATTGGTACGCCTCAATATATGTCGCCAGAACAGGGTACTGGGCAGGCTGTTGATCGACGCAGCGATATTTATTCGCTCGGCATCGTCTTTTTTCATTGCCTGACGGGGCGCGTTCCTTTCACCGCTGATAGCCCGCTGACCATTACGGTTAAGCATTTGCAAGATCCTCTGCCTGTGGAGCGGCTCACCAACGAGGGGATACCAGGACCGATCATTCAGGTAATCGTGACGATGACGGCCAAGCAGCCGCATGAGCGGTATCAATCGGCTGATATGCTGATTGGAGCCTTGACCAATGCTCTGGCGGACTCTAACCTGGTGCTGCCGCGTCCCTGGCGCAATCTCCATCCTGCAGCTTCGGCCATTGAAATGAGAGGCGCCCCTTCTTCGGGGGCATTGCCCGGAAGCAGTTATCTGGGGACCAACCCAAATACGTCGCAGCCACCGAATGCCGGGATGCAACCTATTGTGACCCTGACCTGTTTCCGCTGTGGCGCACCCAATCCCAGTTCGCGTCTCTACTGTACGACATGTGGTGACGATCTTTCTAATAAACGAGCCAGCGCGGATCGTTTCCTGGGGCCAAATGGTCGTCCCATGCTGGCTCTGCTGACGATGCAGAATGGCGCGATGGCCGGGCGTTCGTATCGTTTTCATCAAGATGTGACGACGATTGGCCGTACGAATGGCAACGATCTGGTGATTGCCGGGCGGACGGTTTCGCGTCGTCATGCCCGCCTCTGGTTTCGTGATGGTCGTTGGTTCCTGGAAGATTTGCAAAGTGCCAATGGGACGCTTGTCAATAATGTGCGGATTCACCAGCCAGTTGTGTTGAATGATGGCGATGTGATCAATTTTGGTGACGAGGTGGTGGTTTTTAATATAACCTACGGGCCGTAATCGGAGTATTACTAGTGTAGGTAATATGTTTACCGCACTCGTTGCTGTTGGTCTACTTCTGTGTAATGGTCATGTGGCGGGAGGATGTATTCTGCCTGTCCACATGCCTCTATAAATGAGAGGTGCATGTATGAGTTCAATTAATCCTGTGGTGCAGGTGGCGCAACAATTGATGCTAGGCAGCGCTGTAAAGCAGAATCATGCCCTGGAGCATGCTACCATTGTGCTGTTGTCACGCAAGTTTCCTGAAGTTCGCCTCTCCGGTATCTCGTTTGCCGCTGGCTTCTTTGTCTTTGGTGATCTGCCCACCGAAGCTATTCTTCCGACCGCACAGGAAGCATTGAATCTGTTGCGCACAACTCAGCCAGAGCTGGCTATTCACGAGCGTTGCGGTACCAATCTCGCGGTTGCTGGTATGTTGACCGGATTGTCAGCGATGACGATCGCGAAGTTGCGCCGCCCCTATAGCACTGCAAATAACGTCATCCTGGCCTCGACCGCCGCTTTGATCCTGGCGCGTCCTCTGGGGCTGACCGTGCAGCGCTATGTGACTACTCAGACGCCGAATAACTCGATGCGCATTGAGAAGGTCTCGCCGATGACCGTGTTTGGTTCGCCCGCTCATTTTGTCAGTACCGATAATCCAGAGGCGGCGGGATTGTTCTCGTAAGGAAGGGTTGTAAGTATGACAATTGCACGTGAACGTTTTCTGGTAGATACTGCCTGGCTTGCTGAACACCTGCATGATCCGCTCGTGCGCGTTGTGGATATGCGGGGATATGTACGCTCCGTTGAGCGTGAGGGGGCGCATGGAGAGCGCCTCCAGGTAGCGCACTATGTAGGAGCGCCTGAAGACTACGAGCAGGAGCATATTCCCGGCGCTATTTATATCGATTGGAGCAGCGATATCGTTGACCCCGACGATGCAGTGGAGGCGCAAATTGCTCCCCCGGCACGCTTTGCCGAGTTGATGGGCCGTCTGGGAATTGGCGACGAACGTCTGGTTGTAGCCTATGATTCTCATCCTGCCTCCCAGTTTGCCACTCGCCTCTGGTGGGCTTTGAACTACTACGGTCATCGTGAGGTGGTGGTATTAAACGGCGGTTTCCCCAAATGGAAACGCGAGGGGCGTCCGTTGGATCAGAGCATCCCGACATATCCCGCAGCAACGTTTACCCCGGTGGTGCAGCCGCAGTTACGGGCTACTGCTGAGGAGGTATTGGGGCTGCTGGGTCGAGAAGGGGTGGCGCTGGTTGATGCCCGTGACCAGGGGCAGTATAGCGGGAAGATTGTGCGTGGCGAAGGCAGGCGTGGGCATATTCCCGGAGCGCTCAATATTCCTCGCGAACTGATTATCGAGCCGACGACGGGTGAATTCCGTCCCAATGCGGAGCTGCAACAGGTATTTTCGGCTGCCGGAGTTGCACCGGAACAACACGTTGTGGCCTATTGTAATGGAGGCGTGGCGGCGACCACGGTACTCTTTAGCCTCGCGATGCTTGGGTATCCCAACCTGACGAATTACGATGGCTCGTGGAACGAATGGGGATCTCGCCCGGATCTCCCTGTGGAAGTCTGAACAATGCACGAACATGAACTTCATGGTCAGACACCAGAAGACCTGCTTGATCTCAATGAGGTCATGCAGGCTTTTGGTATCACCAACTGGAAAAATCTTGGCCCGCTAGAAGACGCGCCGAACGCTACGTTACAGATGCTGGTCGAGATCCAGGGTGAGCGCTATATCCTGAGAGAGCGACCAGAGGGGCCGCTAGGCGATGATAATCAGCATCATTACGCTTTCCAGCGCTATTTGCAACAGGCTGGCATTCCTATTCCTCAGTTTTATCTGAATGCGCAGGGTGAGCCGTTTGTGGCTAGCGGTGAAGATTACTTTGAATTGCAGCAATGGGCAAGTGGCGAGCTATTCAGTACAGCCAATCCGCGTTCGCTCGACTGGATCGCGGATGCTGGCACGATGCTGGGGCGTATTCATCAGGCTTCGCGTAAATATAAGGGGCCGCAGTATCGCTGGCCTTCTGAGGCCCATATTGGTGGGATGGTGCAGGGCTACTTGAATCTGGCGCGTGGCAAAGCTGAAACCAGTGAAGTGCAGGCGCTGGCAGCGGCACTCTCGCAATGGGCCGATCAGTGGGAAGCCGTTTTGCCAGGTGCGATGATGTCCATTGGAGCTGGCCGAGGTATTCCCGAGTTCCATATTCACGGCGATTATCACGCGTTGAACCTGCGCTTTGGATCTTTTGGCGTCACCGCTGTAATGGGCTGGGAGGCGTCGCGCTGGGAGAGGCGTATTTTTGAGGTTGCCTATGCACTCTTCTATTTCAGCGCCCTTGCCTGGCTACCTGGGGAGAGCCTGACGCATCCACTGGTGAAGCGTGGCCTGGCCCCTGAACGTGCTCGTCAGTTCCTGCAAGCATATGGCGAGGTCTATCCGCCGGAGCGAGGAGAGGCTACCCTGTTGACGGACGCTCTAATGCTTGTTTCGCCCATTGCCTCCGTAAATGGACCTCTTGAAGACATTTTTTATGCCGACGAACTGGATAACACCTTGATCGATGATATTATGGAGCGCCTCTCCTGGGCAACAGCTCTCCCCGCGTGGCTTGGACGTGTACGCCATTCATTGCAAGAGATGTGGCAATAGTGCTTGCTAGATAAGGCGTATTTTGCGCCCGGGCTGATATCTCCGGGCTGGCGATGTGATCTGACCCGGATCAATGCCAGCTTGCTGAATAACGTCGCGTATGGCACGGTCGGTTGCCAGCTCCAGCAGTGCTACATCGTCCACCTGGAAGTCGCTCAAATGGTTGAAGCGCAGATATTTTATGCTATCTTTTTCCTGTAGCCATGCAATGATTGAGAGTAGAAGCAGGCTGAAGAGGAGAAAGAGTGCTGCACTATAGAGCAGGGAGAAGCCTACGGCAAAGAAGGCAGCGGTGCCAATTCCAGACATGCCTCCCAGGATGCCTTGCGTGATGGCTGGCCCTAGCAGGACGACGAGCAGCAATATCGTGGCAACGCCCACACGTATGTAGCTGAGGGAGGGTTGGATGGTTGTTGCTCGTGAGATGTAGAGGGCATTATCAGCGGATGCAACGTAGATGAATTCGTTAGCACTTCCTCTCTGCAACCGCAAAAATTCCCGCTCTGCCTGTGTTTTCGTGCCTTCGTGCAATTTTTCAACTGTAGGCACAGCGCCAATATAGTGCTGTTGCTTGAGTTGCTCTTTGACGTTGGATGCTAGCGTTTCTCCCTGTGCCTGTTTTTCCTCCACCAGCCAGCTGTGATGGGTGATCACGGTGCCATAACCAGCGAGGGCGCGGCGCATCGTGGCTAATGTTGTCGTTCCCATCTGAGAAAAAGATGCGGATGGAGCAGGAGGCGCTGTCCATTGCTGCCCAGGATGCTGCATGGGAGCCGCTGGATATGGCGGTGGGGGAGATGCCCATTGTTGCGCTGGTGGGACGGTAGACAGGTCCGCTGGCGGGAGAACGTGGGGTGTTGGTATTGGACCCCAGTTCGGCGTTCCCGCAGGTATGTCGCTCATCGGAGGCGGTGGTGTGGGCATTCCTCCCCAATGAGGGGTATTTGGTGGAGCGGGAGAAGCAGGATAGGCAGCTCTTTTGTCTGTGGATAACATTTTGTCCTGGCCTTCATCAGGTTGCGATACAGACGATGGTGTTCCCGCACCGTAGGGAGAAGGTGGAACAGCCTGCTCGCTTGTGCCAGATGCGGGTAATTTTTTGCCACAATAGACGCAAAACATGGAGGGATCGAGATTTTCATATGAGCAATGGGGACAGATAAAAGACATAGTAACCCCCTGAAAGATGAGTTGGATTCGGAATAAAAATGTGCGACGCGCACAGGATTATTCTAGGCAAGATAGGAGGTATATGTCAATCCTGATCGCGAAAGTCCTGTTTTTGGAGAGTTGTTTGGTGTTGAGATGAGAGCCATGACGACCTGTTCATTGTCGTTTTCTGCAATCTCTCATAAAGAAAACGCTACATTTTTCAACATACTAACGATGCATAAGGGTAAATATAAAGAGCATCAGGATCACAAGCAGTACGATGAGTACTGCTAGCGCCGAAATAAGCCATTTCATGCCGGGTTGAAAATTGCCGAGAAATGATGATGGCGTATGATCGCTATCTTCTGGTGGCAACTGGACCTGAGATTGGACGGCACTTTGCTGGGCAGGCGATGAAACAGGTGGCACTTGAGTTGCTGTTGAGCCTGTACGTGGTACAGGAGTGGATACGCTTCTCACCTGAGAAGAGACTGGTGGGACCGGCGTTTCGGGAACGATAGATGATGGTGATGTTGTAGCGGGTGGTTTGGGAGCAGGCGTCGCCTGTGGCCGCTGGCCTGCTATGACCTGCTGCGCCTGTGGTCGTACCAGCATCGTTTCTTCCGCAGAGATATCCTTATGTATTTGTGCATAGGATGTGTTATTCTTGTTAGGATTATTGAGCGACGTACCGCATTGAGGGCAATAAGATGCCGACGATGCCAGTGGAGCATTACAACGTGGGCATGTATCCCCGCTGGCTGGTTGTGTGGTCGGAGATGCAGGCTCCATCGATGAGGTCGAGGAAGCATCGGCTGTATTGGCCGTTTTGTTTTCTTTGGCGGCTTGCAACGCCTCATAGAGCATAGGCAGGTCGGGTTGCGTGCTATGCGGATCGATAGGACGTAGCGGTGGTGGTGGTGCTGGCAGCGCTGCGATGACCTTTTTCAGATCGCTGGCAAAGTCGGCCACCGTCTGATAACGATCTTTAGGTCGCATCGCCATTGCTTTCTGAATAATATAATTAATCTGGTTGAGTATGTTGAGCGGCAGTGTACCAAGCTGAGCCACATGGCGCGAATGACGTGGGGCCGGTTTGGAGGGCTTGGTAACGCCGAGTCTAAATTGACGGGCCGCATTGGCCTCTGGACTTTCTTCAGGCGGATTATTGGCAAGAATTTCTTGCAAAGATGGGAGATCAGGCCTGCCCTTTTGCATGGATTCGTTGCGCACGGAAACGCTGGGTGGCTCGTGGGTGGTCAGAGCGAAATAGAGCGTGCCTCCCAGTGCGTAGACATCGGATCGCGAATCGGTGCCACTACCACCGGGGTATTGCTCTGGTGGTGCGTAGCCGGGAGTTCCTTGATGGCGGATAAAAAATAGGGTGCGTGCGCCATCGGCAGAGGCTTTGGCATTGCCCAGATCAACCAGAACAGCCGTCCCATCAGGCATGATGCGAATATTATCTGGTTTGATATCCCGGTGAATGACGGGTGGAAGCTGGCTATGGAGAAACATCACAGCATCACAGATCGCTCGTAGCCAGCTGGTAATGCGTACAATGGGAATGATTTCGTTACGCTGGCGTGCGATGCGGATCAGATCAGTGAGATCGCTCCCCTCAATGTAATTGATGACGACATAGTAGCGTCCGCGTTCGATAAAGGCGTCCTGGAAGGCAGGGAGATTTGGATGATGCAACTGACTGAGAACTGTGGCTTCGTGTTTGAGTTGCTCCTGTCCACTGCTGCCGGTCACTAAGTATTCTTTTAGTGCATATTGCTGGCTGGTTACCTGGTCTATTGCTAGATAGACATGCCCGAAGCCTCCGCTGCCCAGCACGCGCTCGATGCGATAGCGTCCATGTAGCACCGTCCCAGAAGGAAGTGTTTCTTCTTGCATGGAGTCTCTCTCCTTAGTAATGTCTGCCGAACAGAGAAGGATGTTGGGCAGGTTTGGCTTTAATTTATGCTCTGCACGCCATCCTGTCCCGGCGTTTTGCATGCCTGCATTCGCATTATACACCAGTTCAGGGAACATGTACACGTCAGGGTGCAATCGTAGGAGGTTTTGCGGTGCTAGTGCCACTATTACTCGTGGCCTTACTATCAACTCCATGATGAAATGGAGGGAACAGTGCAAGAAAAGTTATTATTCTACATCTATTCTATATTTGGAGCTGAGCGCCGCTGATTGGAGGGCGGCGGCGAGGGCGAAAGCCGGGCCTGCGAAAGAAACGCCCAGTCGTTTTGCTTGTAGACGCGCAAATACATCGAAGTCTCCGCTTGTAAAACGCCTGGCACCTTATAGAGTTTCTCCGTCAGAAAATTCAAAAAATGCTCGTTATCCTGGCATACGACTTCCGCCATCAGGTCATAGCGTCCTGCACAGATAATTAAATAAATAACTTCATCAAAGGCAGCGATGGCTTCTGCGACCTCCAATAATCGCTCGCCGGAAACACGAACGCCAATCATGCTGGCTGACGAGAAGCCGAGCTTGACTGGATTTGTGACCGCAACAATTTGCATGACCTGTGTATTGATTAAATGTGAAACCCGTTGCCGCACGCTCGCCTCTGAAATACCCAGGTCGGCGGCTATCTTGGTAAATGGACGCCGCCCATCTTGTTGAAGAGCTTCGATGATCCTTTGATCTATCTCATCAATTGTACTTTTATTAGAGGTGTGCTGATCCATGTTGCTGCCTATACTATCATGTTGATGATTGCAATGCAATGCTCTATTTCGTCTCTGCAAGACGATTTAAAAATCAGGCCGGGAAAGCTGTATTTGTATGATCCTCTGATGCACATGTGGAAACCACAACCGGGCTGGAGTGTGATACAGTGGGGGCCGGATGAAGTATTTTTATGGTGGATGACCGGGCAGGCTGGAAAACTGAAAGGACCATATCTTCTATGGGTAGAAACCGCACAGGCTTTGTCTTTGATGAACGATTTCTAGAACATGATGCGGGTGTTGCAACCACCGTCAAGACGCATGCTGGTTCGTTTGAATTATCGCCGGAGCCTCATCCATCCTCCGTGTTTATTACGCGACGCACAAAAGAGTTTCTGGACGGCTCGGGACTGACATCCCTTATGGTGCCGATAGCGGCGCGTGAGGCCGTTGAAGATGAGATAGCGACATATCATACGCCTGACTATATCGCCGGGATACGGGCCATTGCCGAGGCGGGACCTGTAAGCGGCCCACTCAAGGCTTCCTGGGGAGAGGTTGATGAAGAGACGGTCCTGAGTCCTGGTTCATTTACTGCCGCCCTGTATGCAGCGGGAGGAGCAATGAACGCGGTTCGTGCTGTTATGGAGGGTGAGGTATACAATGCGTTTGCGCTGCTGCGACCGCCTGATCATCATGCCATGAGCAATAAGGCGATGGGGTTTTGTATCTTTAACAACACCGCTCTGGCCGCTCATTATGCACGCCATACCTATGGATTGGAGCGCATTATGGTGGTGGATTGGGACGTACATCACGGTAATGGCACGCAGGACGCGTTCTATAGTGATCCTGGTGTGCTGTTTCTCTCGCTGCATCAACAGGACTGGTATCCCGAACTGGCTGGCGAACTCGACCAGGTGGGAAGCGGCGCGGGCATTGGTTATACCGTGAATATTCCCCTGCCAGCCGGAACGGGCGATCGAGGGTACAGAGCTGCCTTTGAACAACTGGTATTACCAATCGGGTTGCAGTATCGCCCTCAATTGATACTGATTACAGCGGGACAGGATGCTTCCTGGCTAGATCCGCTGGCACAGATGATGATGACGATGGACGGCTTTCGTCAGATGGCGCAAAGCATGGTGGATCTGGCCGAAGAGGTGTGTGATGGCCGGATTGTGGTGCTCCAGGCTGGAGGTTATAGTCCAGCTTATGTTCCATATTGTACCGCTGCCGTCGTGGAAACGCTGGTTGGGGTCGATCTTGGCATTGTCGATCTCTACGATACGGCTCCTGAATTGAAGCGCTGTCAGGAGGTTTTTTCTCAGGAGACCCGCGAGGCTCTGAGAGCGGCACGAGCCTGGCATCAATCATGGTGGAAACTATAACTTTCTTTAGAATTTCAGAAGACTAAAGACAGCAATTCTAGCTCATTCCATCGGGGCAAGTTGGTTCTCTCTCGCCCAGCTTCCAGCCTTCCTTATCGGGTAACCTTTCTGAAGCACCTGTCCCCTCTTTGCCCAAAGAGGGGAGAGATCTTATGGTGTGGTGGGGGAAGAATCCTCTGTCATGTCGAGCGGGAAGCTGACCTGGATCGTCGTACCGCCGAGCGAGGCATCTGCAATGATGCACCTTCCTCCCAGTTCGACCGCTCGCTCCTGCATCGAAAGCCACCCCACCCCGATGTGATGCTCAGGCGTGATGCCCTTCCCATCGTCAGTAATTTGTAAGGTCAAGACGCTGCCCCGCAGGCGCAGGCACAAGAGGCACTGCTGCGCTTCGGCATGACGGACCACATTGGTCAGGGCCTCCTGGGCGATGCGATAGGCGGCCACCTCGACGGCTGCTGGGAGTGGAGGGAGGCACTCGGGAGCCTCGATGAGGATCTGGAGTCCCTGGTGCTGATAGGATGCAGCCTGCTCACGCAGGGCTGAGAGCAGGCCCAGTTCATCGAGAGTTGGCGGGCGCAGATCATAGACCAGGCGACGGATCTGCGCGAGGGTTTCCTGTGTCTGATCTCGCACCTCCTGTAGGAGCCGATCCGCTCGCCCGCTCTCCCGGGTAAGCAGATTGCGGGCGGCATCAATTTTGAAGGTGAGGCTAGCTAGCGTCGGCCCCAAGCCATCATGCAGGTCACGACTCAGGCGGCGGCGCTCCTCTTCTCGTGCGGTAACGAGCCGTGTCCGCGACTGTTGCAAGTCAGTCGTCAAGTGCCTCAGTTCAGCAGTGAGGCGCACCGCCTGCATGGCGACTGCAATCTGCGGGGCCAGGTCATGCAGCAGGCGCAGGTCGGCAGGCGTCAAGGACTCGCCAGGGGTTCGTGCTGTAAGCCAGAGGTCACCCACGTGTTCGCTTTGTACCACCAATGGCACGCGTGCTCGCGCCTCTCTGCTCGCCTCTCCGGTGGAGGCAACAAGGATATCTTCTCCTTGCTGTTTGGAGGTGATAGCGACAGAGGGGAACTTGAGCGCCTGAGCGACAGTCTGCACAATGGTGGGCAGGATGCTGTCTGTGGCTAGCGTGGCTTCCAGGCGGCGGCCCAGGTGTGCGAGCACGCGATAGGGATCGTCACGCTCTCCAAACATCAGATGATTGACGGCCCGTTGTACCCGCTGGTGCAGCGGTTGAACGAGCACGGCGACCAACCCGGTGACAAGCAGTGACAGGAGCAGGTTGCCCTGCGCCGAGAACAGTGTACCCAGCCCAACGACCACCAACAGATAGAACCCGATGATGCTCGCGGTAAGCAGCCCGTAGACCAGGGTCCGGTTGATGAGCAG
>JAICIM010000273.1 GCA_025928885.1 Ktedonobacteraceae bacterium
CATTTCCTTCTTTTCTTTGACTCTGTTTTTTTCTTTTTTTCGCTTCCCCCCACTCCCCCCCCCCCCCCCCCCCCCCCCACCCCCCCCCCCCCCCCCCCCCACCCCCCCCGCGACTACGAAGCACTGGTTTGATTGAAAAACTTCATCATCGCTCGAATACGAATAGCGTTTTGTTACGGTGCAAGCCGTTCAGCGAGATATTTCAAGCTGATGGGATAGCGGTATTCGATGGCGCTGTGTGTGGCATCGAACAGCTCGAAGTGAGCGTGGGTGACTCCGGCGGCTTCAAGGGCGCGACGGAATGCTTGAGCGCCGAGATCGAGATAGTACTGATCGCGCCTGCCACAATCGATATAGATCGCCTTCATTGTGCGGAGCGAATCGGCGTGTTGCGGTGCCATCTTCACCGGGTCCCAGGCGAGCCAGCGCTCCCAGACCTCGGGGATTAAGGCTCCGGTCTCGATATCATAAGGAAGATGCACGGTGCCATCGGGATCGGCAGAATAGCAGGCAGCCATACACCAGTCGTTCAGCAGCAGCATATCTGTATCTTTAGCCAGTGGCGGGCGGCTGCGAAAATCGGCCCAGAACTCCTTGAAAGAGCTGTGATATTGATCGCGTAACACACGCACAGACTCGCGGAAGGTCGGGGCATAGCAAATCTCGAAGAGCGCATCGCCCGCATGCGTCGCCAGCCCGCCCCATTGATCGGGCCGCAACATCGGCGTGATCATCGCACCATAGCCGCCGCTCGATTTGCCGGTGATGCCGCGATGGTCGCGCTCAGGCAGCGTGCGGTAATGGGCATCAACCCACGGCACAACCTCATCGCAGAGATAGGTATGATAGCGCCCGGTCCCAGGAGAATCGAGAAATTGACTACCACCAAGCGAGGTCCAGCAGTCCACCCAGACAACAATACACGGGGGAGCATCGCCACTGGCAAAGAGTTCATCCGCCAGTTCGGGAAAGTTCTTGCGGAATGGAACGCGGTTACGCCACATATCAAGCTGGCCGGAGAGGCCCTGGATAACATAGATTACAGGATAGCGCCGCTCAGGTTCTGTATCGTAGTTGGGCGGCACATAGACCCACAACGGCCTCTCATACGGATCATGCAAAAGATTCTCTTTCAGCACCTCGCTGACAAACACATGCTCTTCATAACGGCCATGAGTCTTGTACGACCAGGGTTGCATAAGATACCTCCATTAAAAACAATCAACGTTGGTAAGAGCTACTACCAGATTATTATATGCCGCTCCTGCCAACTGTTGATTGTATTTAACTGCTCACTTTATGCACTGCGCAACGCGACGATAGGATCGAGGCGCGAGGCGCGGATTGCTGGATAGAGGCCAAAGCCCACTCCAATCGCCGTTGCAACACCAAAGCCTAGTGCGAACGAGGAGACACTGACCAGGAACGGGAACCCGACCAGGCTGGTGATCGCAAAGGCCAGCCCCAGCCCGAACAGCACACCAAATGCGCCACCGATCAGACTGAGCATCAGCGCCTCCAACAAGAATTGCAGGGTGATGTCGATCGGTTGCGCCCCGAGGGCCGAGCGCAACCCGATCTCACGCGTCCGCTCCGTCACCGAAACGAGCATCATATTCATAATGCCGACGCCACCGACCACCAGCGAGAACGTGGCAATACTGATCATCAGCGCAGAGAGAATGCTCAGTGATTGCTGGCCCTGTTGCAGCTCGGTAATGGCCTGCGTAATCTCAAAGCCGCCCCGGCTTCCCTGCACAATGTGATGGCGCTGCTCCAACAACACCTGGATCTCCAGCGAGGCACTATCGAGGTTGCTGGTATCGTCAACCTGCACCATAATTGTTTGAATCTGGTTCGGCACAGCCGGATTCAATATGCGGGTATAGGGAACATAGACAATATCATCGGCTGAGCCTCGGCCACCAGTCGCCTGAAGCACGCCTATCACGCGATAGAGCTGTCTATCAACGCGAATGGTCTGATTGATGGGATCGCTTGTGCCAAAGAGGCTGCTGGCCGTCCCGCTCCCAATCACCGCTATGGCTCGCTGGCTCTGCTCCTCGCTCTCATCCCACCATCGTCCCTCATTGATCGTCAACTGCGTACTCTGCATGGCCTGATAGGTGGAAGAGACGCCCTGCACCGATGTACTCCAGCCCTGTTTGCCATAGATGACGGTAGAATTGCTGCCAATAATCGGGCTGATACCTGTCACATGCGAGAGCTTCCCGAGCGCCTGGATATCGCCCGACGTAAGCATATAGGGATTCGCCGTCGTCACAGAACCACGGGCGGGGCTAACCGTGATGATGGTCGCCAGAAAGTTATAAGGCGAGAGGACGCGATCGGTCGCTCCCTGCGATAACGTCACCACGCTAATAAACGCCGCAATACCAATGATAATGCCCAGCATGGTGAGAAGTGAGCGCTGGCGATGCGCCCAGAGAGCATGTAAGACATTCCCGAAAATGCCGCCAAATGTGGCCCCGGGCATATCATCTACGCTGTCTCGACCACGAGGAACGCTATCCACGACGCGCACAGGCGGCTTGAGAGGTGCCTTCGCAACCTGTCTCATAATTGCACCATTCCCTTCGTTTATGCCTCGCGAGCATCCTTTTCTTCATAGTCGATACTAGTCGCGGCCAGCAGCTCAGCCAGAGGCAGCGCCGGGCCGTCATGGATAATGCTGCCATCGCGCAAGATGATCTGACGTTCCGCCGAAGTGGCCACGCCCGGATCATGTGTCACGAGAACGACGGTCATCCCCTGACGGTGCAGCGCTTTGAAGAGGTCCATAATCTCCCGGCTGGTGCGGCTATCCAACGCACCGGTTGGCTCGTCGGCCAACAGGAGGGACGGGCGCGTCACCAGAGCGCGGGCAATCGCCACGCGCTGCTGCTGACCACCCGAAAGTTGCGAGGGACGATGGTGTATGCGTGTCCCCAGCCCAACCAGTTCCAGCATTTGCCGCGCCCGCTTCTCGCGCTCAGCCCTACCAACGCCGCTATAGATGAGCGGAAGGGCAACATTGGCAATCGCCGTATCGCGGGGCAACAGGTTGAAGCCCTGGAAGACAAAACCGATGTAGCGGTTGCGCATCTTCGCCAGTTCGGAGCGCTTCATCTGCGACGCGAGATGTCCAACAAGCCAGTATTCGCCGCTGGTTGGGCGATCCAGGCAACCAATCATATTCATTAAGGTGGATTTTCCCGACCCGGACGGACCCACAATCGTGACAAATTCGCCGCGCTGTATCGTGAGCGAGACGCTATTCAGGGCCGAAACCTGGGTCTGCTCCATCCAATAACTTTTCGTAATATTCTGTAACGCAATGACGGGCCTCTGCTGTACAAAAGAAGCTTGCTGAGAAGCTGAAAGCATCAAAGTTCCAGTTGGCATACATATAATCCAATCTGTCGTATTGTTTCCAAAGAAGCAGCTCTGGTTCATAATTTTTTATAGATATGCTTGCGATCCATCTCTGCATCTGCATTGCCGTAGCTTTCTCTCTATCTTAGCGGTAACTTGTCTCAGGCTGATGGCAGAAATGTTACAAAAGTGTCGCAACTTTGTCGTGATCGACCTGCTCTACCCATATGGCCCAGGTGGTATAGACATCTTGATAATTAGACCAGAATCGATTATGCTTATTTTTAAGAGGCGGTTGTGCTTCTGGACAGGCTTCCAGCTTCACAGGGAATGTGTCAACGTCTGCATGTGCCAGCAGACATAGTTGGATGGCCTGCCGTAAAGGACTACAACGAAACTCATCACAGCAAGGAGAGCTTTACATGCGCTACCCTTCTCGTCATCTCATGCTTACCTCCGTCACCGTATTTCTCGTCCTCAGTAGCATCGGGACGTTTTTGTTTTTTAACCAGGGAGCGGCTGCCCTGGCAGCTGGCAACAACCTCGTCACCAATCCAGACTTTGAGAACGGCACGCTCAACGGCTGGAGTTGCGATAGCGGCGATGTTGTGGTCAGCAGCCCGGTTCACAGCGGCTCCCACGCCCTTCAGCTCACGCCCAGCAGTTCCACCACAGGACAATGTACCCAGACGATCAGCGTCCAGCCCAACACGGCCTATACGTTGAGCGCCTATGAGGACGGGCCATATGCCTATCTTGGCGTCAACAGTTACGGCAACAATTGGACCAGCAGCACAAGCTATACCCTGCTCTCGTATTCGTTCACCACGACGGCCTCGACGAGCAGCATTACGATCTATGTGCATGGCTGGTATGCACAGGGAAACGTCTATGTTGATGATGTGAACCTGACCGGTCCGGCGGGTACAAGTACCCCCACCCCAACGGCAACGGCGACAAAGACAGCAACATCAACGCCCACCTCGACGCCGACGCCCTCGCCAACAACGGCCCCCACGCTAACACCGACGCCCTGCACCAATTGTGGAGGCAGCCTGCCCAAACATGCGCTAACGGGCTACTGGCAAGACTTTACCAATGGGGCCACGCCGCTCCGGCTCAGCGATGTCAATACCAACTATGACATCATCGCCGTTGCCTTCGCCAATGCCGATCCCGCCAATCCCGGTGGCGTCACCTTCTCCGTCGATTCGGGACTGTCATCGGCGCTTGGTGGCTATACAGACGCGCAATTCACCAGCGATGTTGCCACGTTACATGCCAGAGGAAAGAAGGTCATCATCTCCGTTGGTGGACAAAACGGCACGATCAGCGTTTCTGACGCGACAAGTGCGGCCAACTTCGCCAATAGCGTCTATAGCCTGATTTCGACCTACAAGTTCGATGGCGTGGATATCGATCTGGAGAACGGCGTCAACCCGACCTATATGGGCAGTGCGCTACAACAACTCTCTTCCAGAGTCGGCTCCAGCCTGATCATCACGCTGGCCCCGCAGACCATCGATATGCAATCGACCGGCAACGCCTACTTCCAGCTCGCGCTGAATATCAAGAGCATTCTGACGATCGTCAATATGCAGTACTATAACTCTGGTACAATGCTTGGCTGCGACGGCAAAGTCTATGCGCAAGGCACAGAGGACTTCATCACGGCGCTGGCCTGCATCCAGTTGCAGGGAGGCTTGCGTGCCGATCAGGTCGGGCTGGGCTTGCCTGCATCCAGTTCTGCCGCTGGCGGTGGCTATGTCTCACCATCGGTCGTCAATGCCGCGCTCGATTGTCTGACCACTGGCAACAATTGTAGCTCCTTTAAGCCAGCGACGACCTATCCAACGCTACGTGGCGCGATGGACTGGTCCATCAGTTGGGATGCCTCCAACGGGTATAGTTTCGCCAACACGGTCAAACCGCACCTGAACACGCTTCCCTAACCCAACGCGCTCACATGACAAAAGAGATCTCCGGCCAGGAGCAACACTGGTCCTGGTCGAAGATCTCTCTCCCCCTCAGAAGTTCAAACAGAGATGATCTATTCTTCTGCTGTCCAGTCCCTCATGCCCGGCGTGGTCAATTGTTGCAGCGTCTTGAGCAGAGCCGTGCCGTTGGGAGAGCCAAAACCGGTGCAGGCATCCCAGCCCGGTGCCGCCTGATATGCTCCATTATCCCCATCGGTAACATCGTGGAAGGCGGCGTTTTCCATGAAGAGCGAGGCGTGCTGGTAAAGAACTGGATTCAAGTAACCAAGCGACTGCTTCCGCTGCTGATTGATCAGGGCGATCAGGGCTGCCCAAAGCGGAGCGACCGCGCTGGTCCCGCCAACAACAATATTTGACCCATCGGCATACACGCGATAGCCAGTGTTCGGATCGGCGTCACCTGCAATATCGGGGACACCGCGCCCGCTGTGCTGATCGTTCGCGGATGGAGGCACGTTGGCGTTGGTCTGCCACGAAGGAAGAGCGAAGACATCGCTCACACCGCCGCCCGTTGCACTATTGGGCGCGTTGTTCCAGACGGCCTCGCTGATGGTCTTATTTTGTCCTACGGTGAGCGTTGTACCGCCACAAGCGAGGGCGTGCGGCGATGAGGCGGGAAAATCGACGTGGGCCTGTCCGTCGTACTCTCCATCCCCTGAGCCACCATCACCAGCCGCACAACAGACACTCACACCCAGCGCGGCGGCATCTTGAAACGCCTGATCCATCGCCTGAATGCCCTGGCTGGTCCATGCGTCTTCAGGTGCGCCCCAACTGATTGAGAGGACCGAGGGATGATGGGTCGTGTCATGAATTGCCGACGTGATCGCATCGACAAATCCCTGCTCGCTGTTGGGAGCAAAGTAGACAGCAATCGTGGCACCCGGTGCAATCGCGCCCACGATCTCAATATCCAGATCAACCTCACCATCCGCCCCATATGGATCGCCGGTAGGACTGTTACGCGCCCCATCAACGGAGACGCTCACAACGTTTGGCATATGGACGTTCAGTTGGCGGAAGTAGGTTTGCAGGTCGCGTGAACGATAGCCGCCACCCAGTTCGATCATACCAACGGTCTGCCCCTTGCCATCATTTTTCAATGGGAAATTGTACAGCGATGCCACGTCGCGTGGCGAAAAGGAGGCCCCGGCGGCTGGTTCCTGCGCATAGCGAATGTGTGGAGTCGCCAGAGGGAAATTATCGATACCAAACACACCAACAACGATCTGGCTCAACTCCTGTGGCAGATTGATGGGGCCGCTATGACCATGAAAGGTCCCCGACGCCAATGCATAGTGCTGGATCTCAAGGGCAAAGGCGCTGCTGATCTGCGCCACCGTACCGGAAAGGGTGATTCTACGTGCGGGCTGGTCTATGCGTACGACCGTGAGTTGATGGTCCCGGGCAAATAGCTCAACCTCCGCGATATCCTCAGCGGTTGCGCCACGACGCGCCAGGTATTCTACCCGCGTCAAATGAGGGCCAAGATGAGGGACGCTGGACTCCGTGCGCGGCTGCAACAGGCTGGTCAGATCGCTGCCGGCGGGGGGACGTAGGTAGATGCTCACCTCCAATTGCTCTTGAGGATCAACCGACCCCAGCTGACGAGCCTGGGCAGGCAAGGTTCGCTCACTTCCCGCAAGCGCCATATATCCGTGAGGTAACGCGTTTGACATACGATACTCCTTCCCAACAGATACCTCCCCATCATAGGACGGGGAGATATCGCCACACTACCACGTAAATTCTTCGTGCCTCAAACATTCGCGTTCTGGACGTGTAAGCCTGCCTGCATCCTTCACGGTGCGGTCAGCGCTATCTCTTTTGCACAAAAAATCATTTACGCCAGACGGGTATAAACTATTACTGTTCCATCAGTATGCATTACAGTATAATTTGTTCAATCATAGATGTCAAATCGTCCTGAGCATGGCAGAAGACAACCGCAACAGCTATAAGGATTTTCTAACAATTGTGTTTTCCCCTTGACCCGCACCCAACGTGCGGGCGAAAATAGAGGGAGAGGCGCGTTGATGATGCAAACGCCTCTTGTTCAATCCTCAGATACCCCTCTTCAATGTCGAGCAAGGGAAAACGATAGTTTTATACACGGAAAGAGAAAGCAGATTGGAATACAGCAATATGGCATATCCTTATGATCTTGTGGCTATTGATGTCGATGGGACGCTGGTGAACTCGGAAAATCGTCTCACTGCTGGCACGAAGGCGGCGATACGCGACGTGCTAGCAAATAATATCGGCGTCACGCTGGTATCGGGCCGCGCTCGCCTGACGATGGAACCTTTTGTAAAAGAGCTGGGCCTGACGCTGCCCTTTATCAGTTCCAGCGGCGCTCACATCATCGATCCGACAAGCAACAAGACCCTGTATTATAGCGCGATGCCGACGGAAGTGTTGGGCATAATCGTGCAATATGCACGCGAGGCCCACGCTCCCATCATCTTCCAGGAATCGGACCGCATCTTCTATGAAGGCAGCGAAGCAGAGCTAGAATACCTTTCAGAAACATATAAAATCGATATCACCGTTGCTGATGAACTTAAAGCGCATTTTGTTCAGGTGGACGATATTCTTCATGCACATAGCGAACCGGTCAAGGTCTATATGTGCCATGATCCGGCAATTGTTCAGGGTATCGAGGCAAAACTGAAACAGCAGCACCTGCCCATCTATATGACCTATTCGGCCCCACCCTATCTGGAGATCACCTCGATCCAGGCCACCAAAGGCGAGGCGCTGCGGCGGCTTGCGGCTCACCTCAATCTTGATCCGAAACGTATCCTCGCTATTGGCGATAGTCCCAACGACCTCAGCATGTTCGAGATCGTCGGCACGCGGGTTGCGATGGGAAACGCCGTACCGGAGGTTAAAGCCGTTGCCGACCTGATTGCGCCCACCAACGATCAAGATGGCGCGGCCTGGGCTTTGCGAACGCTCGCGTTGCAAGAAGAAGCATAGCCAGAACAAGCTACGAAGAAGGATGGTTTTACACAGGACGAACGTGATATGCTAAGAGCAGAGTACTCTTCACCGAAGACAGTAGCGAGGAGGTTTTCAGCATGCAAGCAAAACCCGGTCAGCACAACAAACAAGTGGGAGAACCTGCTCTTTCTTCAGCACGGACGCAAGCAATCAGAGAGGCCGCCCGTCGTGTGACGCTGGAACTACTACAACAACAGCAGGCAACGCGCCCGCTCGTCTCTTATGAGCCAGAAACCGCGTCCAATGATGGACAGATCGTGGAGGCAGGTCCGACGCAAGGCACTGATGAGAAGCCAAAGAGCCGACTCCTTGCTGCCATCCAGCCCGTATTAGAAGTAGTTGCAGATTCGGCTCTACGTCAGAGTGATCCAGAGAGAGTGCAGCAGCTATAAATGTAAATGTCCTGGTAAAGGAGACCTTCATGAGTGCATTCAATGAGGCGGTTGTTCAGCATAAAGTGGGCCTGCATGCTCGGCC
>JAICIM010000111.1 GCA_025928885.1 Ktedonobacteraceae bacterium
ATCGCTGCCGATCATCTCACCGTACTCCCGGTACACTACGCCTTGAAACAGAGGGGTCTGTGCCAGGATCTGAAGTGCAGGAAGGGGATTGAGTTGTGCTGCTTGTAGAAAGGCGGCTGCATATCCCATTGCTTCGAGAGCGGAGACAATGACACTATTGATGGCAAGCTTGAAGAGAGGGGCTGCATCCACTCGTTCACCTATATCAAAGACCGTACCGAGCCGTTGTAGAATCGGCAAGACCCGTCCTTTCGCCTCAGCAGGTCCACAAAGCAAAATGGTCAATGCCCCCTGTTCTGCTAATGGAGGCCGACCGAGTACTGTCCCAGAGAGGAAAGTAGCGCCACGTCCCGCTTGCCGATACTGCTCAACTGCCCATTGAGTACAGGTGGAAGAGACTGTGGAGAGCGAGATGTGAATGCTGTTCTCTGAAAGGAGAGGGGATAATTCGTTGACGATCTGACGGAGAGCAGTATCATCAGGTGCCATTGAAAGGACAATTTCTGAAGAGAAAGCAATCAGAGAAGGCTCAGAAACCGGTGTCGCGTTCGTTTCTTGCGACAGAAGAGCCATGCGAGTAGGATCGGGATCAAAGATGCGTAGCTTGTAGCCATGATGAAGCAAGGTTTTTGCCATTGGCAGACCCATATGACCAAGACCGAGAAAGCTAAGTAATTCATCCGTATGTACGGGCGAGCGCATGAGAGCCTCGCTATGTGAGATGTCCATAAAGTTCCATTCCTTTTCATTACTATGTTGCGAGAACTGCCTGAAGAGCAAACACCATCCTTTGTATTATTTGAAGGCTGAGCTTGCCCCGGTTTCGTAGAGTCTCCAGAGGTTTGAGATGAGGACAATGAAAAAGTTTTTACGTAACGTAACGTTGACGTTGTTATTATAACAGAAAAACTGCTCTACGTCAAACGTAACGTTACGTCTGCTGATTCCCCTTCTGTTCATAGTTGAGCGGACTCACGTATCCGAGCGTCGAATGCCGACGGACGCGATTGTAATACACTTCCATGTAGGTAAAGAGTGTTAATCTTGCTTCATCATGTGATGAATAAATTATTCCCCCCACGCATTCATCTTTCAATGTTCCGAAGAAGCTTTCCATCGCAGCATTATCCCAACAATTGCCTTCCCGCGACATACTCGGCTGTATGCCAGATTGCTCTAAATATACCTGATAAGCTCGTGAAGTATATTGACTCCCTCGATCACTGTGATGCAACAGCCCTACCTTGGGACGACGGCGAGCCAGAGCTTGGTCGAGCGCATGTTCTACCAGCTTCTCATCACAATTACCTGACATGGACCATCCCACCACCATGCGTGAATACAGATCCAAGATCACTGCAAGATAGAGCCACCCCTGCATGGTTGGAATGTAGGTAATATCTGTTACCCATTTTTTGTTCGGCTCTTGTGCTGTAAATTCCCGATTTAAGAGATTGGGCGCGACAGGATGAGAGGGATCTCGGCGTGTGGTGAGCACCCGCCTCCGTTTGCGTTTCGCACATAACCCTGCTTCGCGCATCAGTCTCGCAACTCGCTTGCGCGCGATACTTCGTCCCCTATCACGCAGCTCCGCATGCAGGCGCGGGCTCCCGTATCTGCCACAATGAGCGCTAAAGTCCTGTCGAATCTCTTCTCTGAGTTGGGCATCTTCTCGTTGGCGAGGACTCGCAGGACGCTTGCGCCAGGCGTAAAAGCCACTTTCTGATATTTCAAGGACTCGGCACATGACGACAATGGGAAATTCCTGCTTGTGCTCTTCGATAAACTGATATTTCATTTGGATTCCCGTGAAAAGATGCCCACAGCTTTTTTTAGGATATCACGCTCCTGCTGAACCCTTTCGAGTTCGCGTTTGAGACGACGGTTTTCTTCTTCAAGCGCGGTTTGATGCCCTTTGCCTGGAAATGCCTCGTTGCCGTGCTCCGCCAATTCCTTGCGCCATCCATGAATAGCCGAATCAGAGATGCCCAGCTCGCGAGCAATCTGAGAGATCGGCTTCCCACTGGTCTGAGCCAATCTCACGGCTTCCTCTTTAAATTCTCGCGTGTAGACTTTTTGGATTTTTCCCATTCCTGATCCCCTTCCTGATCTTGATAGAGTATATCTCAGCTTTAGGGACTCTACCAAATCGGGGGAAGATCACAAAGTAATCGTGCTGGATGCAGTGAATGCCGAAAATAATGTGACCCATAAGTGGACCAATGAGTTCAAGCAAAAGTATCTTCAGCAAGTGAGAGAAACACTCAATCTAATCAGGAAAGCCCAGAAACAGGAGTGGCTGGACGACGAGGAAGGTGAGCTAAATACCTGGCAACAGATCTTTGGGCGTGAGTTTGGTCAATAAAAAGGTTGCCTTTTTATGACGGGCAAATTGTTAGGCTTGGCGTTGGTTCCTTACGATAATGTGGATGTTTTGGCCTGTGTCGTCAGCGCTATGTTTTGTTGTAGCTTTCTTCTTTTGTGGTTGCCCATTTCATCGTTTATTTTCAACAAAACGCCAGTTACTATACACTTGTTGCTACAAAGAATCGTCGGAATACTATGGGAGAATATCATGCTATTATCACATTCTTGTATATCCATCAGATGGCCTCCAGAGCTGATCCAAGCGAATAATCGAACCTCTTTTCAGGCCGGGAAAAAGAGAGAAGATGGCCCCCAAAAAGCCGCGTTGCTATATGGGTTGCTACACATTCAATGGCACTTTTGGTAGAAGTATCGGCCAGCCAGAGACAAGAAACAAGATGAGGAAATGAGCGCTATGTAGCAACCCGTGTAGTAACACCAACGAATTGCTATGAACGATGGCGTCCATCTACGAACAAATTCTGAAAATTTGAGCGTGAAACGGACGCCAATGAACTTATGCGAACGGTAAAAGATGAGTTATAGCGGGAACAGGACACGCTACTCCCTCGTTCTGAAGCAGAAGCAAGGCTATGATCTCATGATCATATAGAAAGGAGACTTATTCTCCCCTTTCTTCAAGTAGCCGTTTTAGTTCGTCCAGAAACTCAGGCGAAGCTTTGGCGATAAGAACTGCCGCTGATTCAGAGTTATTCAGGTGTTGACGGTAAAACGTGGCGGATAGATGCCAGCTTCTACAGCAGCGGCATTAATCTTGCAAACAATAAGCACGTTCCCACCAAGAGGTAAAAAGCCTGAAGACAAAGACGAATAAGAGAAAGGAGACGAAACACTGTAGGCAGTGGAATACACACCCCTGCCTATATTTTTATTTGGTACAGCTCGCTACGTCAGTATAAGCAGTAGTACCCTTGCTCACATCTCTTCGATCACGTTCCCTGCTGGCACCATCGATCTGAATTTGATCATCTATCCGAGTCTGTGATTGCTGAATTTGGCTTGTGTGCCAAAGAGTGCCTCTCATTGTGTATCTGCAGAATACTGCTCGCTCATTTGCTTCCCTTCCTCGACTTCTCATGAAATTGTGGAATGTCCCCTACTCCTGAAGCACCGCACATCTGGCAATGCCAGCCAACAGAGACAATGACCTTTCCATCCATATAAACATCAGCGATCATATTCAGCTCAAACAATATTTCCCCTTCCTCGTTTTCCAGAAGAAACACACAGATCGGACAGATATCAACAAGACCCGGTTCACCCTTTGATACATTCCATTGTACTTCGCTCATCATTATCCTCTTCACCGGAGATATCCAGGAACGTTTTGCTCGCTTGTTCTTCCTCCGATTCTATCACAGCTGCATGCAACGGATGCTCATCGGGAGTCTCTTCAGGGTTTACAAAGTGGATGAGCAATGTACCAGATGTGAGGAATGACATGAGCGAAGGTAAACGTTTTAACATGGTTGAGTTTGTATTGCCAGGTTGAATAGAATTGGTGATTCTGAACTGGAATGCCAGGACCAGACCTGGCAGTGTTCGCGCACCTACTAGGTCATCCACGAAATTACGGAAACAACTCTGATCGATCTTTCAGTATCATAAAGTCAACCGGGTTGCATCGTTGCTTATTGCTGTTGCTCCTCCTTGTCTTGTGCTGCTAGATCATGCACACGCTTTACATCATTCAAGCATTGCAAGAACTGTTCGCGGCTAATCGGCTTGTTCTGGTTGAATGTTGTTAGATCGACCCGCTCAACAAGCTCTTGCACCCAGGCTGGTTTGTCGAGGCGATATTTCGTGCCGTCCATTGTCTTGATCGATGCTCCTACACTCCACAGCTTTTGTGTCTGCTCATGTAAGTAGTTGGCAACTGGACAGCGTAAATTTGTGCAAGCTACGCTGACCTCTGAGCCTTTTGATTTGGCGCTCGCCCAATCATGCAATTTTTGCCAATCCAGTAGATCTTGTGCGTTTAACTCACTCATCGTGCTTCTTCTCCTTCGCGCTCCAGAGGCGCACGCAACCCATCAAGATGACAGTGAAAAATGTAGCTAATACTGTAGCAATGTTGGCGGACAGATCCGAATACAACTGAATGGCTCCGAATCTGTCCGAACGCGTGTGAAGCCGAGTGGGTTAGCTACTTGCGAGATGACAGAAGGCTAATTTACACAAGGACTGTGAACAGCTTGTTCTGAAATCTCTCCTATGCAGTTGCCAATGTTGAGCGCGATTGCTATACTCACGTCAGATGGATGAGGAGCGTAGGGGGGATCAAGGCAAGCGAGGAGTAAACATATGAAAGTTTTAGTAACGGGGGCCGCAGGCTTTCTAGGCGGTCATCTTATCGATATGTTGAGAGAGCGGGGCGATGAGGTTCGCGCGATGGTGCGTCCTGTCGAAGATGCAAGTTATGTACGTTCTCTGAAAGATGTAGAAGTTGTCTATGGTGATCTAACCGATGAGGAATCGTTAAAGCAAGCGGTGCAAGGTGTGCAGCGTGTGTACAATGTCGGTGCGAAGACTGGTCCCTGGGGGTTGGAAGAGGTCTATCGAGCGATTAATGTGCAAGGATTAGCGAACCTGGTGAATATCTCAATGGAGGCCGGGGTAGAGCGGATTGTGCATACCAGTTCTATTACTGTCTATGGACATCATTTGCATGATCTGGTCACTGAGGATCATCCTTTTTATGCGGAGGATAATCCCTACAGCCGGACGAAGATTGCGGGAGAGAAGTTGCTGGCGAATCTGGTGAAAGATCGGAGCGCTCCTGTGGTCATTGCGCGTCCGGGCTGGATTTATGGCCCAAGAGACAATGCCAGTTTCGGGAAATATGTTGCGCGTGTAGAATCGGGCAAGTTCTTTTTGATGGGGTCCGGGAAGAATATCGTGCCGATTGTCTATGTGCGAGATGTGGCCCAGGGGCTGATCAAAGCTGGAGATGCCGGTAATGAGGTGATTGGTCGAGCGTATACGCTAGCGGGTGAGCCGCGCGTGACACAGGCGGAGTTCTTGAACGCGATTGCGGATGCGCTGGGCGTGCCACATTTGAAATGGCAGGTGCCGTTCTCTGCTTTATATCTGGCCGGTCGCACGGCTGAGCTGGTCTGGCAGGCAGCGGGAAGGCGGAAGGCTGCACCACCACCGTTTACCACTTATGGCGTAACGCTTCAGGGGGGAGAGCAGGCGTTTTCCATCGAGCGGGCGAAACGCGAGCTTGGGTATGCGCCTGAGTATGATGTGGAGCGCGGTGTGGCCGAGGGTGTGCGCTGGTATTTAGAAGCGGGCCAGCAGGGGAGTAATCAGCGAGAGGCTATTCAGGCTTGATCCTGATTGCCGGGACGCATATTTTCCTGTGTAGGTTGAGCAGAAGAGGACGTTCTGATAGTCCAATCAGCGATTAGTGCAGCATAACTAATCGCTGATTGTGTCTAGAAATGAGTTATTGCTATGGATGTCACCATTGCGGTTGTACAGTTTGCCGTTGTTCAGGCGCGGTCAGAGGAGAACCTTGAAAAGGCGCGGCGGTTTATCGCAGATGCGGCGGCAGCACAGGCAGATATAATTGTGTTCCCAGAGGATTTTGTGACCGGCCCAATTGCCGGAGACGCGACATTGGCAGATTATGAGGGGCGCTATCGAGCGTATTTTCAGCAGCTAGCCAGGGAATATGCGATAGATATCGTCGCCGGATCGATTATTGAAGGGGATCAGGATGGTCTGCTGTACAATACGACGTACTATATAGATAAAGTCGGAACCATTAGAGGAAGATATAGAAAAGTCAATCTCTGGTTATCCGAAAGAAGTTATTTGATGCCGGGCAATGAGGTTGTGGTTTTTGATACCGATTATGGGAAGGTTGGCTTGATTATCTGTTGGGATCTGATCTTTCCTGAGATATTTCGCGAGATGATGCGGCGTGGAGCGGAGTTTGTTCTCTGTCCAAGTTACTGGTGTGTTGAAGATGCAGGAGTCGGGCTGACATATGATCCTGATTCAGAGGTGAAGCTGGTCGATGCTCTTTGCGTGGCCCGTGCATTTGAAAATGAGGTGGTGCTGGTGTATGCGAATGCCGCTGATAGCAGCAATGCACAGCACGAAACGTTGATTGGTCGCTCGCAAATAGCAGTACCATTTCAGGGCGCATTGCAGCGATTAGAGCATGCGCGGGAAGAGATGTTCCTGCAAAGGGTCGGGACGGCTCTGCTGAAAGACGCAGAAACAGCCTATGAGATCAGACAGGATGTGTTAGAGCGGCCTGGTTTCCTAATGGTGGCAACGGCCTGCGTTGTCGTGCCTGGAACCAGTTGAAGAGATAGGCCAGCGTAATCAGCACGAAGAGCGCATTGCGTAGAGTCACCGTTTCAAAGAAGCCGGGCGTATATGGAATTAGCAAGGGATCGACCGGGCGCGTATAGAGGTAGGTCAGGATAAGCGTGGTCAAAGCGGAAAGTGATACCCAGACCAATAGCCAGAAGGTATCAAAGGCGCCAGCATAAGCAAGCAGTGGCATGAGCCAGATAATATATTGAGGGCTGAAGATTTTGCCAGTGGCAATGAAGACGAGTAATAATGCGATGCTGGTCTGAGTGATATCCAGTTTGCCGCGCCATTGCATCCCAATGATGAATAGACAACCGAGTGCTAAAAGCAGCGTGCAGATGGGAGAGAGCAGGCTATTCAATGAGCTAATAATGTTCAGGGAGCCGTAGCTATTATCGATGTGCAAAGGGATGCCGACGCTCTGAGCAAGCCATAAAAGGGTGCTGCCAGTGGCTTCAACCTGTATTGGACGGTGGAGAAAGTAGCTTAGCTGGCTGACGACCCCACCCTCGAAGTTGAGGGAGGCGAATAATGAGGTAATGCATATAAGGAGGCCGAAAAAGATCAGCGTATTTTTCCACATCCATTGCCGTAGATCTCGTATTGTGTGCCAGAGCTGGTCAATGATAGTGGCTGGCGTCAGAGATTTTGGCGGAAGAGGCATGCGGCCCTGGAATTGTTGTTCAGCGATAAAGAAAGCGGGTAGCAATAAAATTGGATATATTTTCATCAATGTGCCTGTTGCCAGAGCGATGTAGGCCCAGGTCCAGTGTTTGCGCTCAGCGGCGATGACGGCGAGAAGTGTGAGCGCGGATGGTACAAGGTCATAGCGTTCTGCGGCGGTTGCCACGCCACCGATGAGGATGTAGAGGGCGAAGATGGAGGCAGCACCGCGCGGCCCATATTTCAGCAGCAGCCAGTAGATGAGGAAGCAGATGAGAGACATGGAGAACGCGAAGGCTAATTGGTAATAGGGAAGAGGGACAAGTAATGGTAAGGAGAAAGTCAGGAGGGTCAGGGGAGGATATTCGATAGGTAGCATATGAAAAGCGGGTTGTGGAGTTGCTAATGGAAGTAAGAATGAGCATTGATCGGGTGGAAGGAGATTTGTTGCATCGCTACCGAACCAGAAAGTAAGGGCATAACATTGATAGCGGGCAGGATCATTTTTTGAGAGAAATATTTGCCAGGAAGCGCCGCAGAGTAGGCAGATAGTAACAAATGTGATAGGGATATAAGCGAGCAGGCCGGAGCGTGCTTCCAGGATGTTATCGATGAACTCAAAGGGACGCCTGTTTTTTTGAATAGAAGCTGTATGAGCATGTTCTTGCCACAAAAGATTTCAGTCTCCTCTCTTCCCCGTTTGACATGTGCTCATTGTCAGTGCTACAATCCCGAACAGTGAGCATCTCTATTTGCCAGATAAAGAGTATTTATTGAGAAGCGACACTGCTATTCGATACTTCTATTTGGCGCAATTTACAAGACGAGTGATGCGTGAGAGTGGTCACTTGTTGTTTGTTGAGATAGGCTCCTGAAGGTTCGAGATTACAACTTATTAAAGAAGGATATGTAGGCTTAATGGACAGTAAAAATCGCACAGAGACGAAGACTTTGAAGGTTGGCGATGTGGCACCAGACTTTACCCTGAAGACAGCGAAGAAGGAAGATTGGCATCTTAGCGATTTTCGGGGAAAGAAGAATGTTGTCCTTGCGTTTGTCCCCTACGCTTTTAGCGGTACCTGTTCGGCCCAGTTGCCCTCATATGAGGCCGAGTTGAGCCGGTTTCAAGATTTTGACACCGAGGTTGTGGCAATTAGCATGGATAGCTCGTTTGCACTCGATGCCTGGGAAAAATCTATGCACACAACGTTTCCGCTGCTTTCCGACTTTTATCCCCAGGGGCGGATAGTGGATGCTTATGGTGTGCGGCATCAGGCGGGCATGGCGGAGCGTGCGTTGTTTGCGATCGACAAAGAGGGCGTTATTCGCTATATCGAGGTAACGCATGTACCGGGCGTGTTGCCAGATAATGAGGATTTGTTTGAGGCGCTGCGCAAGCTCTAACGTGTATCTTGGTGGAATGGGTTCTGAATATTGCAAAATATCAGAACCCATTATTTTTTCGCATTATTCCTCTTCAGTTGTTTCCTGATGATTGTATTCGGGATAATCTATGACCCGGATAGTACCCGGTTCTTCTCGTGCCTCCCAGCGTTTTAGAGCATCCAGCAAGACCTGTCGTTGTAAATGTTTCTGATGGGGGCCACCAAGACTGTTGCCCTGTTTGAAATGATTGGGAGTGATAGCTCGTGGTGGGCCTGCCTGCTGGGTTGCATCAGGGACGACAGAAATAATGATAGTGGAGAGACCAGCCATTTCAATTTCGCGGGCTATCGCGCAGGCAACTCTGTGGCAGAGAGGGCAGCCAGCGGTAAGGATGACCCCATCAGCTTTTGAGCGTGCTATCTCTTTCGCCATTGCAGGTGCGGCACGCTCGTAGAGATCGCGCAAATTTTGTGTGAAGCCGAAGCTCAGGTGCTTATTATTGACTCCGCCGATAATCTCTTCTGCTGCAAGTTCGCGCAAGCGGTCGATAGGGAAAACGCAGTTGATGTCCTGGTCGGCGTCCTGATGATCGTAATGGTCGTGGGTAATCATTAAGTCTGTTGTTTGTACATCGCCGGGGATGAGCCGCCAGGTGTTGTCATCTTCTATGTATGGTTCTTGAGAGCGAAGATGGACACCTGTTGTTGTAACGAGTGCAAAGACGCTCTGTTTCAATTCGCGAGTACGTGGGGTGTAGGGAATACACCGCTTCGACATTGCCATGTTGTTCTATCCTTTTCTCGACGCCTGGGAAGTGCATGCAGTCAAAAAAGTAGTGTTTGTCTTCGCCCATCAGTGTTGGCCTTGTTTGAGGAATAAACTGTCGTTGCCAGTTCTCCTCGCTCGTGTGCTGGCTGCACTGCAATGGTTCAGATGCTCCATTCCCTACACAGTATAGCAAACCTGCCAGCTACACGCCAAATCTTCCTCCTGTTCTCTCATTTGGTTTTTTGATATAGTCCAGATGATGGCGTTTGCCCAGAGGAGGATTGCCGGGAGTGGCGTACGGGACCAGCGACGATAACCACGACCAGTGCCACAAGGCATTGTGCTGTGACCCCTTGCCACTGGTCCCAAAGCGAAAGAGGGAGATAGAGGGCCGTTATATTCAGGGCGTTGTGGAATAAGAACGTCATCAAGACGCTTCCTCGTGTGTGATTGTAAACCCAGGTAAACAGAATGCTGTTAGCAATAGTGCCGAGTGCGAAGACGAAGAAAGGAGTGGTGGATTGAGATGTTCCTGGTATGAAGAAGAATGGAAGGTGCCACGCGGCCCACAATGCCCCAAGTATGAGGCTTGCTCCCAGGTCACTGTACCGATCCTGGAGCTTTGCCAGCGCAAATCCGCGCCATCCTGGTTCCTCACCAGCCGGACCACCAAGCAGTCCGCCTAGCAGAAACAATGGGACGATCAAAAGCCAGGGATTGATGCCAGCAGGAAGAGGAAGAGGAGGCCGCTGGACCACTGGAGGATGAGCGAAATCGAAAGCAGGCCCTCCCAGAAGAGATGTTCCCATGATGGCAAGCAATGTAACGAGGGCTGGTTCAAAGAGTACCACCAGATACCACCACGGATTTACTCGCCAGATGAACAATTGGCGGAAAAAGGCACGCATGCCTCCCTTGCCAGCGGTTGTTGCGGTAACCAATAAGGCAGCAGGTAGCGGTCCAATACTCCCCACAAACGTGAGTGGAAAGATGAGGCTGGATGGGAGAGAGATGCGTCCGTGAGCATTCAGTGCTACCAGACCCAGCAACAGCCAGGAGATAGCATAGGTTAGTACAAAGTAAGCGAGGAGAGGGTAGGATTTCCATATCTGATGAAATCGATTCTTCCTCTCATTTTTGTCCCGATCTTTCAGGTTTGTTTGCATGCTATTTGTTTGTTGTTTTTTTAGATTTGCTTGCATTGTATTTTATAAGCCTCCTAATTTTGTTGTTCCCACATGTAATATCTCTCATGATTGTCACTAAAGTATGTCAAAGATGTCACGAAAGGATGGTATTTTGTCATTTCAGATGTTTTCCCAGGATTCAAACATCACCCCGGTCAAAACGGGGAGTCTATCTGACTTGCTGGCTGGAAGAGATGCATATCCCGATGAGGAAATCCGTGAAAAGTGAAGAAAAAGCACTGCTGTAGCTTCATTGGTAACTACTATTGTTGTACAGAAGCAAAAAGAGTATACTCATTCTTACGAATGATTGGGATAAATATTAGGAAAGACACGTTATTTCGCGAGAAGGAGACGTTCATGATCCAACTAACCGTGCTCTATGGACACCCTCAAGATCCCGTCGCATTTGATCAGTACTATCAGCAAACACATGTTTCTTTGGCGAAAAAGATACCAGGTCTCAAGGGCTATATAGCCAACAAACCAGCGGCACTCAATCCACAAGAACGGACACCCTACTACTTGATTGCGGAACTTTATTTTGAAAATATGGAAACATTACAGGCTGGAATGCAAGCACCTGAAGGGCAGACGGCGGCGGCAGATACCCAAAATTTTGCTACTGGCGGCCTTACCCTGGTGATAGGAGAGGTACAGGTGTATGATTCTGTCTCAATCCGTTAGCAGGTAGTTGTGGGGCCGGTGAACTGAATTGTACAGGTCAGTTCACCATAATTATCTCACGATGTAGCGGTCCTATTATCGCGAGAATTTCAATGTGCTGGATATGTTGATTTCCAGTGCAGGCATAATCGTTAGCTTAGATTATGCCTGCGCTAATCATTGTTATTGTGTGAGAGCGATAAATACAGTCGCTGTGCTATTGTGAACTTGACTCCATGTATTTGGTTGGGCTTCAAGCTGTTCTGATGCTTCTTGTCGAGATAGCTCGTTTCCATTCACGTATACATGCTCGATAATTGAAGCTCCTGGGAGCGGTAGCAGGCGGAACGTAAGCTCACGTTTTGCTCCCTCTATATGAATGGACAATTGCGTGCCTGTCAATTCAGCCGTGATAGTGGTTGTCCCATCAGTATCACGGAGCGTGAAGCTACCTTGTTCTAAGAGATAGGCGTCAACGGTCACATGTGCAAAAGGGGCCTCTTTGATGTTGGCGACTGGTTCGATGGTAGGAATGAGCGCGTTGGCTCGTACATACAATGGAAGTTTGTCGAGAGGAGCCGTGATCTTGCAGGTGCGTGGTCCCTCCAGGATTTCATGTGTCCAGAAGTCGATCCAGCGTCCTTCAGGAAGATAGACGGGGCGTTGTCCGCTGCTGTTGTAAATAGGAGCGACTAAGAGATCTTCTCCGAACAGATATTGCAGGTCCATTGTGTAGGTATTGGGATCATCCGGGAACTCCAGTTCCATTGGACGAATGATGGGTAGGCCGGTTTCAGCAGCAGTGACGGCGTAGGTATAGATATAGGGGAGCAGGTGGTAGCGTAGGCGAACGTAATCGCGGAAGATGTGCAATGCTTCGTCTCCGTACTCCCAGGGAAGGCGCGTCGTCATGCCGTGAGCGCGAGAGAGGGGCGAGAAGAGGCTAAACTGCGCCCAGCGCACGTAAAGTTCGGGTGTTGGTTGGCGATGGAAGCCGCCGATGTCATGGCTCCAGAATGCATGTCCGCACATAGCCATGCTTAAACCGCCGCGCAACGTTGAGGCCATTGCCGAAAACGTGCTATTGGGATCGCCTCCCCATTGTGCTGCATGCCGTTGTCCTCCGGCGTAGGTTGAGCGGCCCCAGACCAGGCCACTGTGTCCTGTGATCTCTTCTGTGACTTCCGCAACGAGATCGTTGAAGAGCAGAGGATAGAGATTATGCAGATGTTCGCCGGTCATACCGTTATATGCGTGGGCATCGACCGGTACGCCTTCGCCAAAATCTGTCTTATAGACATCCACGCCCATGCGTAGATGTGGACGCAGCAGCTCTTTGAACCATGCGACGGCGGCGGGATTGGTGACATCGAGAATACCGACGGGGGGATGGTAACCGCCCCACAGGTCGGCGACATACGCCTCGCCTTGCGCGTTTTTCAAGAAGTACCCTTGCTCTTTGGCTTCCTGGAAGAGTTCGCTTTCGATGCCGATATAGGAGTTCATCCAGAGGCAGACCTTGAAGTCGAGCGCTTTCACCTGTGCGATGAGATCTTCGGGGTCAGGGAACATCTCGCGGTCCCAGAGCATTTCTGACCAGCGCCCGTGACGTTGCCAGTAGCAATCCAGATGGAGCACGTCACATGGGATATCGTGTTCGCGCAACAGGCGAGCACGCTCCAGAACCTTGTCGGCCCCATCATCTTGAAAGCCGGATGACATCCACAGCCCTAATGACCATTTGGGAGGAAGGATGGGGAAGCTGACCAGGGTAGCGTAGCGCGTGATGATAGTTTTTGGATCTGGACCGACGATCACGTAGTAGTCGAGAGCAGTATCAGGCACCATGATCGTGCTGAGGGCGTGATTACTGGCGGCCATGTCGAAGTGGATCTGGGTGAGGCTATCCACGAAGATGCCGTAGTTGCGGGTGCTGATAAAGAATGGCACATTTTTGTACGCTTGTTCGCGATGTGCGCCGTACGCGTCGTAGTGCCACATCTTCAGGAGCTGGCCGCGCTTGTCGAAATCGGTGAACTTCTCGCCAAAGCCATAGAAGTGTTCGTCAGGTTCGGCGGTAAAGGAATCGTGGAAGGCAACACGCTGTCCGTCGATTTCGCTGAAGCCGAAGGGGAGGGTTGAGAGCCGATCCTGCACATCGGTTTCATGGTTGTTTTGATCGAGCAAAAGCTTGCCGTCGGGATCGTAGAAGGCGATGTGGAAGGGATCGAGATTGATATGGACCTGCACTGAGTCAGAGAGGAGCTTGATTTGCTGATCCGTTGTGACTTTGGAAACCGGCACTGCTTGCTGAGAAAGATCTTTTGCTAAGGTAACACGTTGAGGGTCAGGTGTTGTATCTTCAAGCAGGACTCGCACAATGCCAGCTGCAATAATCTTGATGGTCACGTGCATGGTCACA
>JAICIM010000654.1 GCA_025928885.1 Ktedonobacteraceae bacterium
ACATAATCGAAGGAGTCCAGCAGGGCGAGGCGGGTGAGGTTGCCGACAACCCATTCGCGTGTGCCGCTTGAGGCAACGGCCAGCCGCAGACCGAGCCGCTTTGCCGCCGTAATATACTCGACAATTCCTGGCAAGATAGGTTGGGCCGCAACCAGTTCGCTGTAGCGTTTTCTGCGCCTGGTTCGTATTGCCTGACGATCAATAAAGCGGCCCGATTGTGCCTCCAGATCGGAGTAGGCGTCAAATACGTCGGCGGCTCCCCCGATATAGGTGGCCCAGGTTGATAAGGGCAGTTCGCAGCCGTATTCGGCGTAGACTTCCAGCCATGCTTGATAGTCGGGAACCTCGGTATCGAGAATGAGGCCATCAAAATCAAAGATCAGTGCTTGTATCATGCCTTCATCATAACACATCTATCTAGCAATGCACGAGTTTGCAGCTTGAACGGGTAGGATGAACGATGTTGACATCTGTTCCATGAACCCCTACAATTGCCTTGTTCTATGGAATACGGATGTACCAATGAAGAATAGATCATGTTTGCCTGGATGGAAAAATGGAAGGTCGATCACATTTACTGGTAGGGTTAACGGCAGGGGTCGTTCTCGATAGCTTTGTGCATCTTTCGGGTGATCCTCTCACCGCAGCAAAGACGGTTACGCTGGCTTTGCTGGTGAAAAAGATCGTTTTTTATGGTGCGGTTGGTTTTGGTGCGTTGTTACCGGACATCGATAATGCTCGTAGTACTTTAGGGCGTAAGTTCGGCGTGGTGAGCAAAACGATTCAACGGCTTGCCGGACATCGTACGCTTTTTCACAGTATCCTGGGTCTGGTGCTTGGCTCGTTGCTGGCTATCGGCTTAGAGCAGGTGGTTATTTTCCTGCTCGATCAACGCGGCCTCGATGTGCCGGCCCATCTGGTCAGTACCTCGCATCTGGTCTTTTATGGTGTGCTGTTCGGCAGCATCATGCATATCGCGGCGGATTCGTTGACGGTTGGCGGCGTCCCGCTGTTCTGGCCCATACACAAGCGCTTTGGCTTTCCGCCCGACCCTGATTGGCGCTTTACGACGGGAACATGGCGTGAATATGTGATTGTATGGGGCTTCATGATCCTGGTCGCCTTCGGGATCTGGCAACAGATGATAATTATTTAACGCATCTCGTACAGGTTTTGCAGAGTCTTTGGGAGAATAATGGAAGGATTGAATGTACGCTCACGTATCACGCAGATACGCTGGGAATATGTGGCCTGGGTGCTGCTGGTGCTGGTGACATTTGGCTACATCGCATGGATGGGGTATCAGACCGTCCTCCGCTACGATAGCTTCAAGGCGACGGCCTTCGATCTGGGCAACTACGATCAGGCCATCTGGAATACGATTCATGGACGCCTCTTCGCCGTGACGAATCGTGGTCAGGACTGGTACGGTCCGCCAACCCGTCTGGGTATGCATTTTGAGCCGATTCTTCTCCCGATCTCCCTGCTTTACCTCGTTGCTCCCGATGCTCGCACGCTGTTGATCTTGCAGACGGTGGGTCTCGCGTCGGGCGCGTTGCCAGTCTTCTTACTGACCCGCAAATATGTGCCAGAGCTACCTCTGGCCGCTCCTGCGATGGCGGCAGGCTATCTGCTCAACTCCGGTGTAATCGGCCTCAACATTTTCGACTTTCACCCGGTCAGCCTGGCGGCTCCCTTGCTGCTCTACGCTATTCTTGCGCTGAGCTATCGTCGCACCGGTTGGTTTCTGCTGGCCTGTCTGCTGGCGGCTTCCTGTAAAGAGGATGTGCCTTTTGCCATTGCTCTGCTGGGCTTGCTGGTGATCTGGAAGTATAAGCAGCCGCGCCTGGGCATCTTGCTCTTTCTCGCTGGGATGTGCTGGGGTATTATCGCATTTAAAGTAATCATCCCTCATTTCTATCCTGGTGGCAATAATTACCTTTATCGCTATGCTGCGCTGGGGAGTACGCCGGAAGAGATCTTTTTCAATGTGGTGACGCATCCCTGGCTGCCGTTCACAACCTACGTGACCCTTGACCGCTTCTATTATCTGGCCAACCTTGCCCGCAGCACTGGCTTCCTCGCGCTGCTGGCCCCGGAATGGCTGCTGGGTGGTCTCTTCAGTCTGGCCGTGAACCTGTTGAGCAGCGACGATAAGATCTATAGTGGCGTGTTCCATTATAATGCGCCGATCATTCCTTTTATGGTCCTCTCCGCGATTCATGGGCTGGCTCGTCTGGTGGCGCTCTGGCAGCGCTGGCGTGGCGAAGCGGCTAATTATCCACCGGCCAGGACCACAGCATCGGCGGCGCAACCGGCCTTGCTGAATACGGTGCTTGCTCCCTTCGCCACGATATGGGCGATGGTTGCTCATTCCACCGTTGGGCATTCGACACAGGCGGCGGTGACGCGCTCGATTGCACTTGTGCAGCCGCGCATCTCCTCTCCATTCGTTCGCCTCCGTGCCGCACGCTGGGAGCCATTTAGCGCACGGATGGCAGCGCTTGCTCGTCTGGTCCCTCTCGCGCGATTGCAATGGGTGGTGATGCTCTGGATTGTCACGATGATTGTTGTTAACTTTATCATTATGACGCCGCTCTTCAATATCTTCTGGGCCAATCATACGCCATCCACTCGTGAACAGCATATTCAACAATTACTCGACATGATTCCTCCAGATGCCGCAGTTTCGGCAGGCGGCAACCTCAATCCCCATCTCTCCGAGCGTCAGTATGTGACGGTCTTCCCCGAATTGACCGTGGCAACCTCGGACAAAAATAAGATGGTCACCGTCCAATACATTATTGTCGATCTGGATGATGTCTTTCCCGAAGACAAGTATGGGACCGCCACGACGCTCAATGCGCTGATCAATTCGGGTCAGTTTCGCGTCCTCGCGCGTGCCGATGGTGTAATACTTTTAGTGCGGGATAAGCCATAGCACTTGACGGTAATAGATGTTATAATCGACTCATAACAGTAATTGCTGAACCGACGCATTCATAGGTGCCTTATCAGGAGAGATATTCTGGTAGGACAATGGGCGCACCAATTAGCGATATGGAGGAGAGCAGGATGCGCAACGATTCGTCTTTTCCCAACGAGCCAACGAGCGTACAACCGACAGAAACGTACCCGCCGATGGAGGCTCTGCCCAAAAAGCAGCCAGCACCTCGGCCTCAAGCACCGCAAACGCCTCTCGATACAACCACGTCTGAGGCTGATCTGGTAGAAACACGTCAGGAAGAGGCTCGTACTGTCAGGTATGCTATTGGCAAGCTTAATGACTTCCTCCAGTGGTTTATGGCTGTGCTGGAAGTGACGCTGGCAATACGTTTTCTGTTGAAACTGATCGGTGCTGATCCAACAAATCTCTTTGCTGGCTTTCTCTATGCGCTCACCGATATCATCCTTTTCCCGTTCAGTACGATTGTGCGAGCGCCCTCGATCCACCCGAATCAGGCGTTTGAATGGTCTACACTGATTGCGATGGCGATTTACTGGCTCGTGTTCTGGGCCATTCGCCGCTTCCTACGCATTCTGATCTCTGGCCCCGAAGAAGCGGCCAGTTAAACGTGTGCTGGATAGTATCAAATAAATATTAAAGAAGAGTACAAGGCAGGGGCTGGATAGGATATCCAAAGAAGGCGACAGCCCTTGTTCTTTTCCCCAGGTTATCATGTGGCTCTATATCAATGCTTCAATATGTTGCCTTCCCCGTTCGTCATGTGTTGCTGCATGTTTTGTATCTCGTCGCTCTCTCTCTCCGTTGAATATGATAGATTTAGATCTGTCGTCGTTGCGTGACTGTATCGCGTCCTCGAACCATTCCACAAACCGAATCAGGCGCGATACA
>JAICIM010000083.1 GCA_025928885.1 Ktedonobacteraceae bacterium
AGCGTTGTTGCTCCAATGTGCGTACAAAACTGCCGGTATACGGGCCGTACTGCTGGTTGTAGAGTCTGAGCGTTGCCTCAGCATCATCAACGGTACATGTACGAACGCTATAGTTGCTGGCAGGTGCGGCCAGGATTGCCGCGCGATCGACCTCTACCACTGAGAGATCGAGCATATCGGTATAGCCATAGCGGTAGTAGAACTTGGGGATGCCGTCGAGCAAGAGCAGAGCATGGTTGCGGCTCTGTGCGAAATCGATGGCGTCCCGCATGAGAGTGCTTGCCACGCCCTGTTTGCGATGCTTGGGGTGGGTGACGACGATACCAATACAGCCGGTGGAGATACGAGCTGCGCCCATCCGCATCTCGCGCTCATACATCATATATCCCCCTGTTTGCTGTTCCCCAAGAAATGCGCCGCGCAGTTGCTCCGGGCGAAAGTCAGGGAGGCCGGTCATGAAGCGTTGCCAGCGCTCGACGCTTTCGGGGGAGGGTTGTGGTGAGAACTCCCGATCGGCGAGTGTCAGCTGGAGATGATATTCTGCGGGCGTTGCCAGTGGCCGCACGATGAGAGAAGTTTCGGTCATAGCTGTTGCTCCTTCTTATGATAATCCATTCTATCATCAGTTGTTTGTGCTTCCAGAAGCATACGCGAAACAAATGCCTCGACCTCGGCGGGACGGCGACAGCGTACAACTTTGTGCATAAAGGGGCGTAGTTTGCGTACGATCTCCACATTGCCTTCAAAGGCGGGGTCTTTGCTCAAATAAAAGACCCGCGCATAGCGGAGGAAGCGCCAGAGCTTGAGGAGACCCGAGTGTCGGTTGGTCCCTGCGAGACTGGCGCGGATGTGGCGCGAGACGATGCGCCAGGCCGCAATACGCCAGGGCAGATCCAACCAGACAATATGATCGGCTATCCGATAAAGCTCCTCCGTCCAATCCCAGCCGCCACCCTCGCAGATCCAGGCCACTTGCTTTGCAATCTGATGGATATCAGCCTGTCTGGTTTCTAGAGGGCGTTCGGCACCGTATCCATTTTCCCACCCGATGACATCCATCTCATAAAAGGGGTGTGAGAGTTGCCCGGATAGTCGTTTGGCAAGCGTAGTTTTGCCGCTTCCCGGGCCTCCCATAACATATATCCGCATCGTGCTGGACATGGTTGCTCCAATCCGTCTGTAAATGTCTTTCCACTTCGCCTGGATATATTACCAGCAAGTCCCGCACGAGCACAATGAGGAGCTTATAATCAGGCGACCTGTCTTCTGCTCTTGTGATAGAATTGCTGTGTGGGGTGATGATGACGTTTTCTGTAGGGAGGCTATCTGACCTGATGTTCTTTGTATTTTGTTGCAATGATGCAGTATACAGGCAAATGAACCAGAGAAGGGAAAGGCATCTATGGCACGATTGCGGGTTGGGCTTATCGGTACAGGAAGAAAGAAGGAGCGACCAGATGCGACCGGTTTTGCGATGGCCTATGCTCACGCCGATGCTTACCGGGCGCTTGCAGATCAGTGCGAGCTGGTAGCGTGTGCGGATATTGTCCCGGAGAACGCCGAAGCATTTGCGCATGCAAACGGTATCCCGCAGGAGGGAATATTTACCGATTACAAAAAGATGCTGGCTACAAGCAGCCTCGATCTCGTCAGCATCTGTACATGGCCGCACCTGCATGCCCCAATGGTCATCGATTGCGCCGTTGCCGGGGTTCGCGCCGTCCATTGTGAGAAGCCGATGGCCGATTCGTGGAGGGCCGCACGTTTGATGGCGCAGGAATGTGAGCGGCGCGGCGTGCAATTGACCTTCAATCATCAGCGCCGCTTTGGTGGTCCGTTTAGAAAAGCGAAAGAATTGTTGGCGAGCGGTGCGATTGGCGATCTCCAGCGTATCGAAATTGCTTGCCCGAACCTCTTCGACTGGGGAACGCATTACATTGATATGGCTGGCTTTTATGCGGGCGATCAACCCGCTGAGTGGGTGTTGGGCCAGATCGATTATCGCACGCAGCATTTTGTTTTTGGTATGCATATCGAGAATCAGGCCATCGGGCAGTGGCGCTATCGCAACGGCGTCTTTGGCTTTATCGCCACCGGCCTCGGCGAGGCGATGGTCGGGGCCGATAATCGTCTGATCGGCAACGATGGTATTATCGAGGTGGCTGTGCGACCAACCGGGCCGGATGCGAAGCCGTTCCACAGAGAGCCGCTTTTGCGTATGAAGCAGCGAGGGAGCAGTGAATGGAAAGTGGTGGATACGTATGGCGAAGGCATCCATTCGTTCGACTTTATCGGTCGCGGCCTCGCTGATGCGATCGACGCCTTGCAGACGGGCCGCGAACCAGAGCTAAGCGCCCGCCGCGCCCTCAACACAACCGAGATCATCTTCGCTCTTTATGAAAGCAGTCGCAAACGGGGTCGCGTTGATCTCCCCTTGATGATCGACGACCACCCGCTGGTGGCAATGCTGCAATCCGGTGACCTGCATCCAGAGCCGCGTTCGTAGGACGAAATACGTGCATCCCTGGTAGCCTCAATGGCTATCGGGGATTTTGTTGGCTGGAGATTGACATTTCTATATTTGTATGAACATGTATTATGTATAGAGAAGGATGTTATACGTATACCTTCTGGTGGCTAAAGAGAGAAATTTATGGATATGAAACACTACCTGGGAAGATTATTGGATTGCGTTCTATTTATGCCGCGCACCTTCTTGACAATTTCGTCTTGTTCAGATAAAATAGAACGTACGATCTAAGTACGGACTGTACCATTGACATTGCCTGGCAAAATGTGACTTACTATAGAGAGATGCGATATGCCGGACCGTTTCTCCTCTCAAAAAGCTGACCTGATTTTGCGGAACCACGACCATATTTGTCGAGAGAAGCATGAGAGCAGAAGTTAGTATGCTTGCCTTCCTTAAATAATCGTGTCCATCACACTCTATAGGTGAGACGCATTCCCCTCACGTTTATTGTGGAATGGTTAACCAACAAGATGATATTGCCATCTGCCCCAGAGGAGCCGTACGCTATGACTTACACTCGCCATAACTATGTTGAAGAGCAGCAAGAGGCCCGCCTGAGAGCCGAGCAAATCGCAGGCATTTGCGAAGAACTTCATCTTACACTTGATCCCATTGATTGGCAGGAGTCCGGCATGCGTGCGTTGGTCAAAATGAACGGTATTGAGATTGCTCCCCTGATGGATTTCAGCCAGCGCGAAAGCGAGAGCATTTTGCGTTACGCCCGCATCAAGCTGCTGGAACGGGTTGCGCTCGATACTATTCACGCCCGCTCAGATTGTAAAGCGATTATGTGGAGTCCCGTTGATGTCGTGCAGCCACAAGCGTTTCTTAGCCTCTGGGTAATCACTCTTGAAACCGATGAACGCGTCCCCGTCACTGAAACCATCTCCGATGGACAGCGTATCTATAAACACTACAAATTTGACCGCAATAATCAGCAGCAGCTTGCCGGACTATTCGGACCCCTGAATAAGGGCGAGTTTAGTGTGGGAGATACGATCACGATCCAGGAACGCGAGCGCCAGTATACGGGCGAGGTGATCTATATCATGCCTCCCGGCAAAGCGCCTGCGACCCGTAAATATGCCACGAGAGGTTTTCATAACGGCTCGGCAGCAAATACAAATGAGGTGGCGGCACGCTATGTCGTCGATTGCAATGACGGCTTCCCCCATATTATCAATCAGGGGCAGATTGCTCGTGGATGATGGTTGCGTGCTTTCATAGACTATGGATAAGAGACAGGAACGATTAGACTTGCTCGAACGGCAGATGGAGCGTTTGAGCAAGCGTATTGGGCGATTAGATCGTCGCAGCAATAGATATTCGTGGACGCGGGTTGCCATCTTTTTTGGTGGTTTAGGGATGAGCCTGCTGGCATTTTTTGTGAATGGCTGGCTGTGTGCAGCACTGGTGGTGCTCACGCTGCTGGCCTTCGCTATTGCTGCCTATTACCATAGCCAGATTGATCGTAGCCTTGCCCGGCACAGTGTGCTGCTGCATATCAGGCGAACGCAGGTCGCACGTATGCGGCTGGATTGGGAGCATATCCCCGATCGCTACCGGACAGATCCGCGCCCCGATCACCCCTTTGAGATCGACCTGGATATCACCGGCCCTCATTCGCTGCATCGCCTGCTCAATACGGCGGTTTCGCGCGAGGGCGGCGTTCGGCTGGCGAACTGGTTGCTCAGCACAAAGCCTGATTTCACGGCTACTCAACAGCGCCAGCAGCTCGTGCGCGAGTTAACGCCGCTGGTGCGTTTCCGCGATAAGTTGTTGCTCCATTCGCTGATCGCTTCGCAACATATGGCCGAACAGGTGGAGGGTGGGCGTTTGCAGCGCTGGCTCTCGCAACATATGCCCTCCAGTTCTCTGCCCCTGCTCTTTTGGATAAATGCGCTACTCAATGCGCTCACCCTGGTGCTGCTGGCGCTCAACTTGTTTGTAGCGATGCCGCAGCTCTGGATGTTTACCCTGGTGGGCGGTTTATTGTTCTTCTTTCTCACGGCAAAGCAGCGCGGTGATATCTTTGAGGATGCCAGCTATTTGCGCTATTCTTTTGCCACCCTCAGCGCCGTCTTCACCTATCTTGAGCAGTATCCCTATGGCCGCCACGCTCATGTAAAGCAGATCTGTGAGCCTTTCTGGGCCGATCATACACAGAGTCCTTCGCGCCTCTTGCAGCGTGTCGGGCGGGTTGCTTCTGCCGCGACGCTTAAGAGCAATGGTCTGCTCTGGCTGATCGTGAACGCGCTGCTCCCCTGGGATGCGTATTGTGCCTATCGCTTGAGCCAGTACAAAGAACGAATCGTGCAACGGCTCCCGACCTGGCTGCACGTCTGGTTTGAGCTGGAGGCGCTCTGCTCGCTTGCCAACTTCGCCTATCTCAATCCCGAATATACCATGCCCGAAGTTGTGCCGCACGAAGAGCAGGCGGTACTTTTTGAGGCGCAAACGCTGGGTCATCCGTTGCTGCCGGTTGAGAAGAAGGTCGCGAACAGCTTCTCGCTGGATCGCTCCGGTGAGGTGATCATTATCACGGGATCGAACATGGCGGGCAAGAGCACGTTTTTGCGCACGCTTGGCGTTAACCTCTGTCTGGCCTATGCTGGCGGTCCCGTGAATGCGCAATCGTTGCGCTTCTCGCTGTTTCGCATCTTCACCTGTATTCGGGTCAGCGACTCGGTGACGGAAGGTTACTCCTACTTTTACGCCGAGGTGAGGCGTTTGCGCCGCCTGCTCGATGCGCTTGAGCAGCCGAACGAGTATCCGCTGTTTTTCCTCATAGACGAAATATTCAAAGGCACCAATAACCGCGAACGCTTGATCGGGAGCCGATCCTATATTCGAGCACTGGTGGGTCGCAACTGTGTTGGCGCGATTTCGACACACGATCTGGAACTGGTGAAACTGGCGGAGAGTGTGCCGCAGGTGCAGAACTATCATTTCCGCGAAGAGGTTGTCAACGGCAACATGGTATTTGATTATATATTGCGGCCCGGCCCCTGTCCTACAACCAATGCATTGAAGATCATGCAGATGGAGGGGCTGCCGATAGAGGAGCAGGCATGAAGCACGAAGATCATGTGCATTTGTTGCGGAACGGTGTGCCGGAGCGTGGTGGCATCTGGGCCGACCTGGGCAGTGGTGCAGGAGCTTTTACGCTGGCCCTGGCCGATCTGCTTGGACCGGGCAGCACAATCTATGCCGTTGATAAAGATGCACGGGTGCTCGATCAACTTGCACGCACCATGCATGCTATGTTTCCCGCTGTGACGCTGCATTGCCACGCCGCAGATTTCACCCAGCCGCTCAACCTGCCCGCGCTCGATGGGATTGTGATGGCGAACTCGCTGCATTATGTGCGCAAAAAAGAGGCGATGTTGCAGCGTGTGCATGGCTATCTGCGATCCGGGGGCAGGCTGCTACTGGTGGAATACAACACTGATCGTAGCAATCCCTGGATTCCGTATCCTCTCTCTTATGAGGCGTGGAGCGCTCTGGCAGGTCGCAATGGCTTTAGAGAGACGCGCCTGTTGGAGAAGGTTCCCAGCCGCTATATGCGCGAGATGTACTCGGCTGCGAGCCTGACTAGTTGAGCATGGCGATAATCTGGCGAATGGTTTTGATATGTTCCAGAATCTCATCACGATCTTTGGCGTCGGGAGCCTGATCGAGATAGTCGGTGAGATCGTGCAGGGCGCGTGAATAGCGTTTTAGTTGAAGATAGAGAATACCCCGGTCCCGGCGCTCGAAGGCGAGGTGTGGTGAGAGCATAATCATCATATCGCAGGTAGTGAGGGCGCGTTGATACTCCTCCAGATCGATATAGATTTGTTTGAGATTGTTGAGAACGCGCGTCAGCAGCTGGCGGTGCGTGACCGGCTCGAACCAGTGGGGATGAAACTTCGTTTTGTTGCGGATGAGGCGGCGAACCAGATTGTGGCACTCCTGTTGCGTAAGAAATTGTCCATGCTCGAACGGATCGATATAGATGCGTTCGTCGGGCAGACGATAACCGACCATAAAGTGGTAGGGTAGGGCGATACCGTCGATCTTGATGCCGACGCGTTTCCCGACCTCCATATACAGGAGCGACAACGTGATGGGGATGCCGGTGTGATTATCAAGAACCTTATTGAGAAAGCTATTATCAGGGTTATGATAATCGGTCAGGTTGCCCTGAAAGTGTTCTTCGACGAAGAGCACCTGATTTAATGCATCGAGAACTGCGAACGGTTCGGTCTCTGGTGGAAGTTGTGGGAGGATATCATGGTCAGGCAGAGCGAGAATGGCCCGTACCCGCCGCGCGAAGGCGTCGAGCTGTGAGAGGTAGTGCGCCATATCGAGGTCGGGATACTCGACACTGGCAATTAAAAGAGCCGCTTGAGCCAGGTCAATCGTTGCATCATCTCCAGCGAGCAGTGCTGCGAACGCTCGATAGGTGCGTTGTTGGGCTGTATCTTTGGGAAATCTTTCTGCCATAATCTTAGGGCATTAAACCATAAAAGGAAGCATTTTGCAACACCCTGACTTCCCCCCTCTCACAGGTTGACTTCGCACTCATTGATCGGGTAGAATCTTCTTAGAAGGATCAAAACGATCGTAGAACGAGAAAGCGATAGTACATGTGTCAGGGGAAGACACCGATGTGGCTGTTGTTTGTCTCACCCCCATGAAGAAAAGCTGTTAGCAGATGATACGGATGCCTGTGTTCTATTTACCTCCTCTTTCTGCTTTTTGCTATGGGATATTTGCAAGCAACTCCCCTTCTCTCCTGTCTTCATCCCTTTTTGCCTTCTCGTCAATGATCCTGGACAAGCATAGTTTGGAGGAATGGATGGACCCGCGACGGCTCTTCTGTGACACGATTGGCTCTCATGCTCTTATGTGCGACGATGGTGCGATGAAGCTCTTCGTGGATGAACACCCGGTGGAATGTTCTCGCCTGGAGTATCTGATCGTCAAGCTGCTGCTCCCTGGGCGGCTCGTCACCGATCAGAGATTGGTTCAAGAGGTGTATAGGAGTACGAACCTTGCTCTGTATATCGAGCCGCTTGGCAAGCACATTGAGCGGTTACGCAAAAAACTTCAGCCATGTGGATTGGTGATCCCGCGTGTCTCGAAATATGGCTATCTGCTTCATAGCGTTGATGAGCAGTCTCCCGTTTCTTGACCTCTTTTACATGTGAGAGAAACGTGTTGACATGTTTTGAGCCTTGAAGAGATTTTTGGGGTGAATTCACCCCAAAAATTCGCCTCGTTTGCTACTATGTTCAGGTATGCTTATGGATGAGCAAGGGTGTACGTCGAGAAGCTCGCTGCCATGTTTTGCCGGTCGTAGCTCATATTCACCTTGCTATGTATTGTAGGTCGTTTGTCCTGTCTACAGGTAGGCAGGACGAAATGTATTGTATCTTGCAACACTGTGTTGCGTCGTGTTTTTGATTGACGAAGGAGCAGGAATGAATCCCGACTCGTCATCGCGTCATGGATGGACGCGGCATGATCGGGCAGAACGTGCGTCAACCCCGACGCGTTCCCGGTCATCACGACGTACCTGGCTCAGGAGCATAGGATATGCGTTGATCTTGAGCCTGGTGGTGTTTTTGGATGTCTTTGGCAACCTGCCAGTGGTGGCGGCTGCCAGCCACGCCGCCCCACAACTGCCCATTCCCAATGCGAGCTACACCCTCCAACAATTCTTAAAGCAAGGGCAGCCTTATCACGCAAAGGATGCGCCACTCTCCGGGGGCAAACCCACGCTGCCTCGTGGCACGTCTCTTCCGACAAAGGCGACCCAATCCAAACCGAGCGTCGAACCGGCGAAGATGAAGGCCGTGAGTCAATCACTGGCCTCTTCCTCGACGAACAGCAGCACCACTTCAACAGCAACAGCCAGTGCGACAGGGACTCCCACCGCAACGCCTGTGCGCGTGGTGGGCAGCAATGCCGATGGGGTGCGTCTGGAAGTGGTCGTTCCAGCAGGAGCGATAGATACCTCCAAAGCCACCACCAGCAAAGGCACTGCGCCACAAGGAGCGCTCACAATCACAGTGAGCCAGTTGAGTGGACATAGTGTCGGCATGAATATCTCGCTTGGCACCTTCCAGATTCAGATCACCGATGCCAGTGGCGCGACGGTCAACGGGATCACGCTGCGTGCTCCGGCGACCTTCATCCTGCATTACCGCAAAAAGGAATTGCAGCAGCTCGATCTGGAGCCGAAGCGATTGGTGATGGCCTGGCCCACGCTCACAGGCAGCAGCAATGCCACCACCGCCAAAAATGCTGTGATTGCCATGACCAATAATACAGCAGCCAGTACGTTGACGGCACAGAGTACCATTCTGGAGTCGGCTGCGGTGACGATTGGCATCAGCGATCCGATGAACCAGTCCCCGCAAAAGCCCCACATGGCCGCTACCGGGGGCAATACCGGGCAACTCAACTATAGCTATCCGTTTGTGGTCGCTCCTGGCCCACCTGGAACCGCTCCGACGCTCTCCGCCAACTATTCGAGCGCGGCCACCAATGGACGGCATTCCCCAACCGCACCTGCCGACAATGTGGGAGAAGGTTGGTCGCTTTCTATGCCTTCGATTACCACCGAAGTTGAGGGTGGTGGCTCCGTCTGGTACTCGATCAACGGGTTGGATGGGGTCAGTGATCGGCTCATCCCGGATAGCTCGACGGTGGGCAACGGCACGAACTTTGCCACAGAGCATCTCTCTTATCTCAAGATCCAGATGGCCGATGCGGGTTTCGATAGCCAGTCCTGCTTCCATGTCTGGGATACCGCCAGCAACTATTATGAGTTTGGTTGTACCCACGATTCGATGCAGTACTACACCGACTCCTCGAATAATCGTACCAACTATCGCTTCGATATCAGCAAGTTCATGCCTGCTCATGATGGCAACACCAGCCGGGTCGTGACCTACAAATATGTGCAGGTTTCCAACACTGATAGCGGCTATTACACCATTCGTGACGCGGCCCTCGTCCAGATCGTCTATGGCACCAGCACCACTACCGCTGGTACCGTTGATCTGTTCTACAAAGGTCCCTCCGATCAAAGTGTGGGTAGCACGCAATTTGTGACCGCTTATGGAAACAACGAGGGTGGGTGTACCCCGCCGGATGGCAAGACGAGCACCAAGCGCTGTGATGACCCGGAAGATAAAGATGGGGGACTGCCCAATGCCTGGGTGCTCAGCGTTCTGTCGCTCTCGACCATCAAAACCTATGTTGGTGATGACAGCAGCACGTCCCATCTGGATTACAGCTATGCGTTGAGCTATAACGATACCCCCTATACCAACTGTAAAGACGCGCAAAGTGGGACCAACGAGTATTGTGCAGGCAATCATCTGCTGACCTCCATTACCCCAACGGTTTACCAGAACGGTACGGGGCATGCGCTTCCAGGAGTTACCTTTGGGTACAGCAACGATGGGGATCGGCTCAACAAATATGAGGATAGCAGCCAGAGCGTGTCAGCCGGTGGCAACTACAAAGTGCAGACCAACTGGCGCTACCTGACCAGCTATCATGACCACTCCAATGGGGTGGGAGCGAGCATCGTCTATCACACGGCCTATAACAATAGTCATGGCACCCCTTACAGCAGCAGCGATAGCGATAATCGTTACGACACCTTCTATTGTGTCTGGCATAGCGGCGACTGCTCCTCTGGTAGCTCGTTCTACCCTTACTATGACAAGATGTGGACGGAGCAGGTCGTCTACCAGATCACGCAGATCGGCACTGATAGTAGTGCGTCGAGCCTCTCTCCTGGCACGACGACCTATCACTACTGGTTGACCAAAACCACCGGGAGTTGTCCAGCCGATTCGCAAAGTAACAGTGATTGCGTCGGCTTTGGCTGGATTCCTGACAGCACCGATGGCTGGCAGGACTACTATCACGGCGATTTCCGGGGCTTTGGCACTGTGCTCATCACCAGCCCGTCCGGCAATCTGACGGTGCAGAAATACTACGCCACTGAAGGCTGGGACTCTTCTGAGGGCGATGCAGGGAACTATCTGGCGGGGAGCCTCTATGAAGAGGACACCTACGTTGGCGGCACCATTGATGGGTCGAAACTGCTCAAACAGACAGTCAATACCTATGCTGGCACTAACAGTACCCACACTTCCTGTAGCAGCGCCTATGTTGCCGGTCTCTACAAACCCTGTGAAGTCATCCAACTGACCAGCAAGATGACAATCTATGAGGGAACCGGTTCCAGTAACGCCAATGCGCCCTGGGTGCAGACCAGCGAGACCTGGGATGATTATACTAGCAGCAGCGGGTTGGTCTCCGGCAAGTATCATAACAAGCTGAGCGAGGCCACCAGCGGCTCCAACATCACCACCAGAACGCAAAACTGGACCTATCAGACCACCGATACCACGGTGGGCAGCAACGTCTACTATAACGTGCATACTCCCGTGCATAGCGAACTGGTCGATGCCTCCAATCACACCTGGTCCTGTACCGATACGACCTATGATGAGGGTCGCAGCAGCGGACTGCCCAGCCCTTCGGCGGGATGGGCGACCACCGTCAAGACGTATAGCAAATGTGGTGATAACACCACCGCCACCACGACCTATACCGGCTATGATGTGAGCGGGAATGCCGTGGCAGCCGTTGATGGGGTCGGCACGGCCAATGCTAGCCTCTACAGTTCTAATGGTTGTACGCTCTCGACTGCTCCCGCCTATCTCTCTAGCAGTTGGACGGCAGGACGCTACACCAGTTGTACAGCCTATAGCGGTGCCAACGCGCAGCCGACCGATACCTGGAACGCCTTCAACCAGCATGTCAGTGCTGTATACGACAGCACGCAGGGCTTGTTGATGACCTCCAGTACCGATGTCAACAGTCAGACCACGACCCAGAGCGAGAGCTTTGATAGCAGTGGCAACACGACCACCAGCGTCAAACTGCCGGGCGAAACGTCCAGTTACAGCCAGCAAGGAACGCTCAAATCAACCTGTACGGATAGCTCCACGCTGCCCTGCTTGGAGGTGGACGGCAATACCTCGCTCTATAGTAGTGCTGTCACTCGCACCTTCTATGACGGATTGGGCCGCAAAGTCGAGACACAGACGCCGGGACCGGATGCAAGTCATACGACGGTCACTTTTACCGTTTACAATGATCCTGGTGCCTCGACCTTCACCAGCCAGCCCTTTGTCGTGGCAGCGCGTACGATATGGCTCGATCCTAATGGCGCGGTCGATATGAACGGGACGGCTCCTGGCGGCACCTCTATCACGATTGATGCCGAAGGGCGTACGCTCTCTTCAACCGATGCTCTAGGACAAACCACGACCACCGTCTATGGTCTTGGGACCGCCGCAGGCAGCGGTGATACGCATACCTATGCGCTCACCACGACGGTAGACAGCAACAAGCATGTCAAACTGACCTATGCCGATGCAGCGGAGAATCAGGTCTACGTCGTCGATGACAGTGGACTCTATGGTGGGACGCTCACGGCCAATCGTCTGGCTGCCTTCCAGTATAATGCGATCAAGAAGCCGACCAGTGTGATCGTCACCGATCTGGTTCCCCAGAGTGGGCAAGCAACGACCAGCGTTACCACGACGGCGACCTATGACGACCTGGGCCGCATGACCTCGCTGGTTGATCCTGATCGAGGTACTCACACCTACACCTACGACGCCAACGGACATATGACCGGTGATACCTCCGGGAGCCGGGTGGTAGGAACCAGCTATGATCTATTGGGACGAGCAGGCTGTATCCAGGATGCGATTCCTGGTAGCGTCGATCTGCACGGAGCCTGTAGCAGCGGCGCACATTCTTTTGTGCAGGATACCTATGATACCACTCCTGGCGGAGTGACCACCAATAACATCGGACGCCTGACGCAAGCGGTCACGACCACCTCTTATCCCGCGCCCGATAATGCGACCGGCACCGTCACCGAAACGATGCAGTACGATGTGCGGGGACGGCTTACTACCAAAGGACTGCACATCGCGGTCAGCGGTGGCTCGATTGCCTTTCCCTCGTTGCCAACGTACCAGGAAACGCTCTCGTACAACGATGCCGATCAAACCACGACGATGCAGACGACGGTCGGTGGGGCTGCTGGCTACACCTTCAGCAACGCCTATGACAGCACGACGGGTGTGTTGAACGGCCTCTCCAACACAACGAGTAGTGCGCCGACGCTGGCGGGGCTTTCCTACAACGCGCGGAATCTAATCGCCGATGTCTTGCTCAAGGATAGTTCAGCGGCGAATCTGGCTGATGAGCATCTGACCTACGATGGAGATTTGCGCATTGCCACGACCGGCACCACCTGGTCCAGTGGAGGAGCCACCATCTACAGTGATGGGATCAGCTATGATCCAGCAGGCAACGTCATCAGCCGGGCCACCACGCAAGCTGCCGTTGCGGGGGTGAGTGGCTCGGGTGGCAGTGAAGTGCAGAACTTCTGCTATGACGAGCAGAATCGCATGCTGTGGGCCAGCAACGCGACCAGTGCGACTGTTGGCAGCGGCCAAACCTGTGGCACGACCGCGCTAGCGGGAACGCTGGGAGGCAACTATACCACCAGCTACAAGTTGACCCATTTAGGGCAAATCTGGCAGGGGCCGCTCAATGGTGGCAATACTCAGGAGCAGTACCTCTATTGTGCGAGCGGGCATCCCCATCAGGTAACGGCGCTCTCCCCGGCGAGCGGTAGCCCGACCTGTAGCGCGACTGGAACAAAGGACTACAGCGCGGCCTATGATGCCTATGGCAATCTGACCAGTCGCACCTATCCTGCGACCACGACGGGAACGCCTGCCTCCAATGCGCAGGATCAGCTGGTCAGTTGGCATGGCACAACGGCCACCAGCAGTCAGGGGGAATGGTATCTCTACGACTCGGCAGGCAATCGGGTGCTGCGTCGCTCCGCCAGCACGAGTAGTGGCGGCAATCCAGCAACCGCCTCTTCGACCATCACGGTGTATGCCTTTGGGCTAGAAGAGCATCAGTACAGCTACTCCGGCTCCGGCAGCAGCGCGACCACCGCCAACAACACGTATTACTACAGTCTCAATGGCAAATTGTTGGGGACGCTTTCCGGCACCAGCACACTCAAAACGAGCTTCTTGCTGACCGATAGCGTGGGCAGTGTCGTGACTACGATCAGCAATACCGCAGGTAGTGCCGCCGTGCTGGGAACGCAGGTCTATGGTCCCTATGGCAACAAGCGGACTTCCGCAGGAGCGATGGGAACGGCCAAAGGCTTTACCGGGCAGTATGCCGACGATCTGACCGGTTTTGACTACTATGTGGCCCGTTACTACGATCCGGTGGTGGCCCGTTTCCTCTCGGCGGATACGGTGCAGGGCAACATGCAGGGGATGGACCCCTACGACTATGTGGGAGGCAACCCGGAGACCAGGAATGATCCCACCGGGCATTGCTGGCCGGTCTGTACCATGCTCATTGGAGCGGCCATCGGGGCTGCGGTCGGAGCAGGGGTGAGTATCGGGTCACAGATGGCTTCGGGTCATAGCGTCAACTGGGGTGAAGTGGGCAAACAAGCCGCTGTCGGTGCCATCTCTGGTGCCGTGAGTGGGTTGGCTGGCCCTGAAGCCGGAGTGCTGGCACATGCCGCCATTGGTGCTGCCGCTGGAGCAGTGGGACAGGCGACCAGTAACGCCATCGATCACAAACCGATCGGCGATGGGGTGCTGGAAGCGGCAGCCATTGGAGGGGTGACAGGAGGAATAGCCAAAGGGGTCGGGCCGCTGATGAACAAGGCGGGATCGGCTATCATCAGCAAAGTGGGCGATACGATTGGTGCCACCGCCACTGATGCGGTAGAAACAGCGAGTAGTACCGCTGCTTCGGCCTGTGGCCTTTCCTTCTCAGCGGAGACGCAGGTCGCCACTCCCAGCGGAGCAAAAGCCATCAACACGCTTGCGGTGGGCGATCAGGTGCAGGCGTTTGATCCGGCAACCAACAAGCAAAGCACGCAGACGGTGCAGCACGTCTTCATCAACCACGACACCGACCTGCTGGATGTGACCCTCACCCTTGATGCTGGCAGCCCCATCACCGCGCATGGCCTGACAGGGACCAGTAAGCAGCAACAAGCGGCAGTGGTCAGTCATGGCAGCCATGCTCCCCCCTCCGCTCAGAGCAGCAGCACAGAGACGATCCACACCACTCAGAGTCATCCCTGGTTGACCACGAAGGGCTGGATCACAGCTGGGAAGCTGCATCTGGGGGACCGTATCCTGCGCTTGGATGGCACCACGGCACGGGTGACGAAGCTGGAGGTGATCCCTGGCACACAGGATATGTGGGATCTCACTGTCAGTAAGGTGCATACCTTTGCTGTGGGTGATGGGCAATGGGTGGTGCATAATTGTACTAATCAGGAATTAGCACAGAGTTCTCAAAGTGTGGCTAAAGCGCTAGAAGGAACTATTGCCAAAGAAGATCGTCGCTTTCTGACCGTAGCGAGTGGCGTCTTGCAAGATACAAAGGGTAATATCGTAAAGCTGGTAAGCACAAATAGTGGAGCAAGCTCTGAGATGAAAAACATGATAAATGCAACTGCGGGTCTCTTTGGTCATGATTTTATTGATGGTGCCGGACACGCAGAAGCCAATATC
>JAICIM010000588.1 GCA_025928885.1 Ktedonobacteraceae bacterium
ATTTCTCTGCTCGTGGTCGCTCATACGGAAAATACACGTATCTGAGCCGATTGTGGAGGCCAATAGCCAGAAGACGGGACTCTATCACGTTTTTAAGGATTTGCGGGAAGGGCTACGCTTCATCGCCGGGAACCTCGTGTTGCGTACGTTACTTTGCACAGAGAGCCTGTTTTCGTTTGCGCTAGGGATGCTCAGCGTGCTTGCTTTCTTCTTCATCACCCAGAACTTACACCTTTCCATCAGTTTCTTTGGCCTCTTTTATGCCGCGCCATCGTTTGGAGGCGTACTGGGGAGCTGGCTGGTTGATCGCTATGCCATAAAAGTAGGAGTTGCCAGAGTGTATTACTTCGCAATGACGCTTGCAGGAATCGTCATGGAGGTGACAGCCGTTCAAAGTCATCCACTCCCGGCTTTGCTTGGTTTTACGCTGATGAATGTTGCGTATAGCCATACGGAGTCAGCTGTTGGCCCATTGGTGTTTAAAGCGACGCCGGAAAAGATGGCAGGCAGGGTCTTTGCAACGATTGGGACAGTAACAACTATCAGTTCTCTGCTCGGCACGTTTTTGAGCGGCTATCTCACCAGCACCGTCTTACACAATGTCGATATACACCTCTCTATACTCAATCTCAATGGGGTTAACATTATCGATCTCTGTGTCGGTTGGATCTTGCTTGTGAGCGGGATCTATGCATATTGGCATCTCAGAAATGTGCAATGATTTGATCCCGTGCAGAGCCTTTCAGGTAAAAGGGCTTGCCTATGACGTAACGTCATGGTTTAGACTCTCACCAGTATCTTCTCATATTGTGAGAGCTTGAAAGGAAATACCCTATGAAATTGCAGATCATGGATGTTGAGTCTATCTATCGGCGTTTGCTCAACAGTGCTAGCAAACAGGAGCGCGAGGCCATTTATCGGCAGGAGTTGCTGGCCCCGTTTGAGGGCATGATGCGTATCATGGGTGGTGGCGACCCTCTGGCGCAGGCAAAGATGTGGACCCTCTATACGCCAGAGGATTTCGACGGTGAGCAGCGCCCCATCATAGCAGAGATGGTCAGGCGTTTGAGCGATGATGGGGTGTGGCAACGGTCCGCAGCCGCACTTGAACAGGGTGTGGCTGCCTTCGCTCCCTACGCCGATCGCATTGCGCTGGACACCATCGCCTGCGCTCTCGTCCTCACGAAGCACAACAGCGCCATGCCCGGTCGCGGCTATAATGGGTTTGGCGGCATTCCCGGCTATCTCATGGTCACGCTCAGCCTCGCCGACGACTATACGTTACCGCGCGTAGGCCCAGCATCGGTTCACGAACTCAACCACAACGTGCGTTTCAAAATCGTCCCCTTCCTGCCCATGCACGTTACCGTTGCCGATTACATCATCGCTGAAGGGCTGGCGGAAGCGTTCGCAGCCGAGCTTTTTGGAGAAGAACTGGTTGGCTACATGGTCAGCGATTTGAACGAGGAGGAGCTAACCACAGCCAGGCGCATCATTGGCGGTGCGCTTGAGGTGAGCGGCTTCAATGCAGTGCGCAGCTATATCTTCGGTGATACCATTGCCGCATCCTGGGGGCTGCCCGCAGGTGGTATTCCTGATTTTGCTGGATACGCCATCGGTTATCGTATCGTCCAGCGTTATCTCCAGCGCACGGGCAGGACCGCCGTTGAAGCCACGTTCCTCCCCTCTCAGGAGATTATCGCGGAATCCCGTTTTTTCGAGTAAAAATCTTAGCCCTGTCTCTTTGTTAACGCATCGCGTACAGGCGCATCATAAATGGTGGCATTGAACCAGTTGGGATAGATCGCCCGAGGCTCCGTTAGTTGATCCAGTGTCGCCAGTTCGTCAGCGCTTAATGATAGAGCTGTTGCGCCCAGATTGTCCTCTAGCTGGCTGATTTTGCTTGCTCCTACGAGGATGGAGGTAATAAAAGGGCGGGAGAGCAGCCAGGCAAGCGCGATCTGTGCTGGCGTGGCGTGATGGGCTGCGCCGATGGTGTGTAACTGCTCGACGACATCGTAGCCACGTTCGCGGTCAAACGGGATGATATCAAAGCCTGTTAATCTGCCACCGCTGCCGCCCGGATTTTCGCGCGTGTATTTGCCGCTGAGGAAGCCGCCAGCGAGGGGACTCCAGATCATAACGCCGATCCCTGCATCCTCAACAAACGGAACCATCTCGTGCTCAAGATCGCGCCCGACCAGCGAATAATACATCTCGGCAGCGCGGAATTGCGTCCAGTGGTGTTCACGCTGCAAACCGACCGCTTTTGCCGCCAACCATGTCGGCCAGTTGGAGAAGCCGATGTAGCGCACCATGCCCTGCTTGACGATGGCATCGAGCGCCTCAAGCGTCTCCTCAATCGGCGTGTAGGGGTCGAGACGATGGACGAGATAAACATCAATATAATCGGTGTTCAGGCGCTTGAGGTTGCCTTGCACGGACGCGATGATATGCTGGCGCGAAAGTCCCTGATCGATCAATGCATCACTCATACGGTTGCCGACCTTTGTGGCAATGACGACATCCTGCCTCCGCTTGCCAAGCGCTTTCCCCAGCATCATCTCTGATTGCCCATTAGCGTAGGCATCGGCGGTATTGAAAAAATTGACGCCTGCATCCAGCGCTCGTGCGACAAGTTCGGTTGCGCCCGATTGATCTACCTTGTAAACTGAGCCGAGCGCTCCTTCGCCAGAGCCAAAGGTCATACAGCCAAAGGCGCATCTTGAAACGACAAGCCCGGTGTTGCCTAAACGCGTATATTGCATTGCATATCCTCTTCTCTATACATAGTTGTGCTCACCATGCCATTTCGGGAGCAGGGTGGTGTGTCCTTCCTTCTATGATATCGGAGCAGAGAGAGGATGTTCTATTGTATTCGTGCGCATGCTGTCGAAAACGTGCGCTGATCAACGTTCCTGCCGATAGACATGCGGCGTAATCCCCAGACGGCGTTTAAATGCCTGGGTGAAGTGGCTCTGATTGGGGATGCCAACCCGCAACGCGACATCGACAAGTGGCAGATCGGTTTCGGTGAGGAGACGTTGGGCAACCATGAGGCGTTGCCGCAGCACAAATTGATGGGGGCTTTCTCCCGTCGTCTGGCGAAAGAGGCGGGCGAAATGATATGGGCTGAAGCCGATGTGCCGCGCAAGCATCTCTAATGAGAGGCCCTGATCGAGATGGGCATGAATAAAATCGGTTATGCGTTGCAACTGGCGCGAGGAGAGCATGCGGTTGTATTCACGAATACGGGGATTGGTCGTTGTATAGTGGCGCAAGAGATGGGCAGCAAGCATGTGAGTGGCTGTTGTGGCATAGAGTTGGCCCAGATCAGAGGCGGCAGGATGTTGCAGTTCCTGTTGCAGGTTCAGGCCAATGTGGGTTAGCAGCGGATCTTGCAGTCCACTCCGCTCCATAATCGCCACCCGGGCAGGATCACGATCCACAACCTGTTGTACCGTCTCTGCAAAAAGATTCGCGCTTAGATGCAGATGAAGCGTCTTGAGCGGCTCATCAGATAGACATTTCCAGCGCAGGGCATATGGTTCTCCGCCAGCCGGGGTGAGATACCAATCGCCAGCATGGATATCATATGTAGTCCAGGGACCGCCGATTTTTCGTTCGCTAGCCTCCACATGTCCGCTCGTGACCATCACAAGATAGATATCGGGACCGCCCGGAAAGAGCGTTTCCTCCAATATTGACGGCTCATGATAGGACCGCACCATCACGCTCTCCCAGTCGGTCCCTTTGCTGGAGAGCACAGGTGTAGTGGGAAGGTAGCGCTCAAAGTCGGGCGTTGATACGAAATGAGGGATGGTCGTTTCTTTGATGGTTCAAGTCTCCAACTAGATGCATTGCTCAATGATAGAGACAATTGTACACGGAACTGGCACAATAGCGCAAGATAGAAGAAGTTTTTTCGTTGCCCGGGGTATAGGCTGTAACTGAACAGACAATCCTCCCTTTTCGGCGCGAACAAGCCCCTGTATCCTATAAAAAGGGATGCAGGGGCTTGTGACTGAGAGCAAAGCTTGTAACTTAACGATCCTTGCGTATCCAGACGCGCATCTCGCCCGGTTCGCGATTATCCCAGGCATAGTAGGGAATGGCGGTAAGCGATTGAACCGTCTGCTCTGGCGGCGTCGTGCGATAGAGCGTCCCGTCCCAATCGGCTGTGCTGAGCGCAGAGACGTTGCCCCGCAGTACCACGCTGCCTCCTAACAGTTCAGGCTCGAATGTGCTGGTAAAGCTGGCATCAGCCGGAATGCTTAACTCGTGAAGTGGTACAGGATTATCGGCGGCCTCGATGCAGTAGACGAGTGGTCCGCGCTGCAAGGCGACGCTCCCGGCATCCTCTTTCACCGCTGGATGGGCATACACCTGCTCCACAGGCATATCCAGATGCAACACAACTTCATCGCCCGCCTGCCACTGCCTGACGATGCGTGCATAGCCCTTGACCACCAGCGCTGCAAGATCG
>JAICIM010000142.1 GCA_025928885.1 Ktedonobacteraceae bacterium
CGTGCGTTTGCCGATCATTATCGACGAGTTCCAGACAATTGCCGGAGCCGATTATGGCGCTCTGGCCGAACTGCGCAAATATGGCGCGACCTTTTTCCTGGCGACACAATCGCTGGAGTATCTACAAAAGCTGGATGAGGTACTGTTGCCGATGGTGCTGGCCAACGTCAAGCAACTGGTTATTTTCCATATGAGTGCGCAGGATGCGGAGACGCTCTGCGAAGAACTGGGGGTGGAAGCAGAAGATATCACCAACCTGAACATGTATAGCTGCTACGTCAAGCTGGCCTCGGGGAGCCACCGCCAGCCCACCTTCTCACTGAACGTCTCGCCACCAGCGCCGGGCAAGGGAACGATGGCGGAGAGCATTCGCGCCCGTTGCCGCGTTCGCTACACCTGCTCGGTCGATATCATTGACGAGCGTTTGCGCGAAGCAATGGTCCGTAGCCTGCGCCTCGCGCCACCGCCGCTACCCAAAGGTAAGAAGCGCCGCAACCCTGTTCCCGCCAGTGCTATCAATCCATCCGATGCCGTGATCTCACTCCCGGCGGCATCAGTCCCGCTGCCGGAGCCACCAGATGATGTGGTGGAGGACGCCGCTTCCCCAACCATCAGCGGACCTGGGGGAGAGCAGCCCCGCCGCAGTCGGCGTGGTCGGCGTGGCGGCAAGAAGGCAAAGAAAAACGGGACCGGCGGCACGACTGCGCTGGCCTTCAGCAATGGCTTTGACGATGATGTTTCAGACGAACAGCGAGAGTTGGTAAATCTTAATACACGTGGGGAGCGGAGCGAAGCACATGATCACGCGCAATAGGACAACTGTCACCCCTCGTTCACGGACTGAAACGCCGCGCTCCTCGGTGAGCAATAAGATTATACGCTGGCTATTGCGCTATCCATTTCAGCGCGTGGAGGACCTTACGCTGGCCCTGGAAACAAGCGAGAAGACGGTCTACCGCCATCTGGCCCGCCTGAGCGAAGAGAGGCTGGTCGAGCATATTACGCCATCCCTCACCGTGAAAACGACCTGTCGCCTCTATTACTTGAGTCAGAAGGGACTGCTAATCGCGTCCCATCAGGAAGAGACCAGCACCGAGGCCGCTGTTGACGCCTATGATCTGGCCAGCGCTCTCGCTCGTTACTGGCAGGCCGACGAGCAGGCGCTGCTACCATTGCTGCCCCGCCTGCAAGCATTGTTACGTTTGCAAGATCTGGTGAACGGGCTTGTCGCTCAGGCACCTGGCATGCTGGCCCACACGGGCGGCCACCGCGCCGAACTGGCCTGGCACTGGCGGCGCGACTACTGTTACCCTTTTCTCGACCATGAACACCAATGGAGCTATGAGGCCGATGCGGCCCTGTATTTCCATCGCAAAGCACAGACAATGCTCAAGGGCGAGGACTATTGCGCCCTGCTCTTTATCGATGCGGATCTGGCAAGCAACGACAACACGCGCCAGATCAGGCGGCGCCTGGAGGCGGCACTACGCTATCGCGCCCAGGTCGAACGAGGCTATCTTCAAGCTCCCGTGCCAATGTTTCCGCCGCTGATCGTCCTGACTCGCACACAGCGGCAGCAGGAAATCTGGCAGCATCAGGCTGCACGCATAGCAAACACGTTACGCGTGGCCCCTTTGATCGGTGCTATTGCCGTCGTGCCGCCAGAACAATCGCTAGAAAATGTCTGGACCCTGCCCTGGCAGAATTTGTCTGTCGCGGCCTCCTGCCGCCTGCGCGATCTCTTCCTCCCGTTAGCCAGAGAAGCGCTGCCTCCTGGCCTGCTGCGACCGTCCGGCCTTCCGGTGAAAACGACAGATCATGATCGGCCACTCCTGCGTGGCGTTTTTATGCAGCGGGCCAGAACGGTCAACCCCTCTCCTCAGATGGAGGAGGAAGAGCAAGAGGCCGTCTCGCTGCTTGGGCTGTGTTTTTCTCAGCGGCATGTGGAGATGCTCTATCTGCTCTATCGCTCTCCCTTACTGAACATTGAGGAGATGGCGGCATTTCTGAACCTACAAAATGAAACGGTCATTCGCTATCTGTATGAGCTACGCCGCTATTCCTGTGTGGAGCGCTATATCGTTGAGCAGGAGGAGCGCTGGCATCTCTCGCCACGTGGGCTACGCTTCCTGGCTGCCTCGCGCCACGTGCTGCTGGAAGATATCGCGGAACCCGAACCGGAAGGAGAGCAGGGGGACATTATTCAACGCGGCCTCGCTCGCCTCAAACGCTCACTTCCCCTGACTCTTGCGGCCTATACCTTTTTTTCCGCTCTTTCCGATGAGATGTATGCCAGCAGCGAAAACGGGCAGGAGCGCAACACCCTCTGGTGGGAGATAGGCAATCACTGCGAGCACCGCTATACCTATCGTGGCACCCGCTATGCACTCCGGCCAGCAGCAGCCTTCATCTACAAATCGTACCAAACGGACAAAGTTGAGAAAGTGGGACAGAGACGCCTGTCGGCCTGGGTCGAATGGGATGGTCTCTCAACTAACGAACCCAATCTGGCCAGCAGGTTGGAGAACTATGCTCACTTCGTCCACTCGCGCGAATGGATTGCCGCTGGCATCTCGACGTTACCCATGTTATTAATCGTCACAAGCGACACCCGACGAGCAACGGCGATCACCGAACTGGTCCAACAACACCTGGCCGGTACGGGCATGATTGTGCGCCTGACCACTACAGCAAGTGTCGCGACACATGGACCACTCGCGAGCATCTGGCGACAGCTCCTGCCTGCCTCAGATGAGAATACGGGCAGAGGCAATAAGAAGCGCGAACCGGCTCAGCGCCCTCTGCTTGATACGCGACAGCAAATGGTATAGAGAGCGGAGATAGACAGAGTTGTCAGGTCGTTTGGCGAATGTTATGATGAGCATGAGTTATTTGCGTAATTATAATGTGTCATAGAGCCAGAATTCGTGCGAGAGAGATCCGAATATGAGCCAGAAAAAAGAACCTATCATCTTCGCTGCCGTGAACGAGAAGGGAGGGGTCACGAAGACGACATCGACGGCTAATCTTGCTGTGATGCTTGCCCGCCTGGGCTTCCGCGTGCTGGCAATCGATGGCGATCCCCAGGGACATCTGACCTTTACCTTCGGCTATGAGCGCAACATGCTGGAGCATACGCTCTACGACGTGCTGCTGGGGAGTAAACCGTTGAAAGAGGTGATTCTGCCGACGTTTGTCCATCCGAAAACCCTGGCCTTTTTCGATCCCGATCTCAGCGAAAAAACGGATCAGCCCATCGCTGGCCCCGATCTGATCCCGATCAATATGAAGGCCAGCGCCGCCGATGGTGAACTACGCGGCAAACTGACCTGGCCGACTCTGCTCAAAAAAGCTCTCAAGCCGGTGCAAGCCAACTATGACTATATCCTCATCGACACCAATCCATCGCTCGGCGTCCTGACCGTCAATGCCCTCTGTGCTGCCCAGGCGATTGTTATTCCTCTCATACCCGAAGTGCTCTCCGTTCAGGGATTGGGCGACCTCTTGCAGGTAGTCCAGCAGGCACGCGACGACGCATTGAACCCGTCGCTGAAGATAGCCGGAGTGGTCTTTACCAAAGTCCAGCGCTATAAAGGACATCAAGATATTATTGATACGTTACGCGGCGACCTATCTCAGGAACTGAATATCACCTGCTTCCAGACGGAATTGAAACAGAGCGCCACGTTTACCCGCGCCGCCAATCAGCGCTCGGTCGTTGTGTTGAGCGATCCTTATAGCGAACACGCCAAAGACTACTGGCGGCTCCTGGCGGAGATCCTGGCGGAGATCAGAGGTCCGGCCTACGAAGCGGTCCAGCGCGTCGTCCAGGCCATTGCAGCAGACGAACATAAGTAGGTCTGGATCGCCTTATCTATCAGGAGGATGGAGTGTCGAAACAAGTAAAAAAATCATTGCTCGATGTCGGTTATCTTAGAACCGCAACGTCGAAAACCCTGGCGTCCAGCATTTTCACATCGCCCGTCAATGAAGAACAGCAGCGGCTCATTCACGAAAAGCAGCCCGAACAGATCGACATTGATCTGTTACAGGATAATCCCTATCAGCCCCGACAAACGCTGGATGAAACGAATCTGCAACAACTGGCAGACACGATAGCCAGCCAGGGCTTCCAGGGCGTTCTTGTGGCCCGTCCACATCCTCAAACAGACGGAGTCTATCAGATTACGGCAGGCCATCGCCGCCGGGCAGCTGCGAAAAAAGCAGGGATGCGCTCGCTGCCCGTCATCGTACATTCCTGGTCCGATCAGGAGATGGCAACCCTGGCCGCTACAGAGAATATTCAGCGCGAAGACCTCTCTCCACTGGAAGAGGGGAAGCTGTTTCAATTGATGATCGATGAGATGCATCTGACCCAGATGGAGGTCGCCAACGCTATCAAAAAGGATCGCGGCTACGTCAGAAATCGCCTGCGCCTCGCCTCCGCGCCTCCCGATATTCAAGCCTTTATCACCGCCAAACCGAACAGCATGCGGGCCGTGATCTATCTACTGGATATCGAAGATCCGGTAGAACGCGCCCCCATCATCGATCGTTTGTTGCAGCGCACCCTGACCACCGAAGATCTTCCTGGCTACGTCGAAGAGATCAAACGGCAAAAGAGCGAACAGGCTACTATATCATCATTTGCACCAGCCGTTGAACCAGAATATTCACCTCCTGCCTCACAACCAATAGAAGAACCCAACGAGCTGCAAGCAGTTGCGGAACCCGATCCACAGCCCACATCTCACCCCGGCTTAGTAGAGCCGCCAGCGCAAACCATCACCACAAAAACACGTCCATCACCGCAAATGAAAGCCAGGCAAACTCGGCTCAGAGCCATTTACAGACAGCTGCTCGACTATCAACAATTGCTGAAAGAGCAAGAGGAGCAACCAACTCAGATCGAGCGCACAATCTTGCAACAGATCGATGATGTTATGCAACAATTGATGGAAGAAGAATAAAAGATTAAATGCATAGAAATGCCGTATTTTTGAATGTATTCAAAAATACGGCATTTCTATGCATTTAATCTTTTATCCCTTCACTGAGCCAGCGAGCATTCCACGCACAAAGTAACGTTGGAGGGAGAAGAAGATCACCAGCGGCAGCGCCATCGAGATGAAGGCAGCTGAGGTCAATACCTGATAGTTGGTGCCATAGGAATTGACCAGATTGGCAATCGTCACGGTGATTGGCGCAATCTGCGGGCTGCCACCCAGGAAGATCAGGGCCACCAGCAGATCATTCCAGACCCACATAAACTGGAAGATGACCAGCGAGGCCAGCGACGGCACCGAGAGCGGCAACAGAATACTGAAGAACACCCGCATATGTGATGCTCCATCGATATGTGCCGACTCGAAGAGATCTTTAGGAAGCGCACCAAAGAAATTGCGCAACAGATAGACCGCAAAGGGCAGACCATAAGCAGTGTGTGCCAGCCAGATCGCCACATAGCTACCCGTCAAGCCGAGGCTGGTGAAGATGTTGAGAATCGGGATCAGAGTCGTCTGCACCGGGATCACCAGCAGCGCGACGATCAGGATAAACAGCCAGTTGCGCCCCGGAAATTCCATCCAGGCGAAGGCGTAGGCAGCAAAAGCCGCCACCAGTACAGGAATGATTGTTCCTGGTATCGCGATAATCAGGCTATTGAGAAACGCCTGTCCCAACCCCTGCGCCTGCAAGACCTGCTGATAGTTCTCCAGCGTAAAGTTCCAGGGCGGCACCAGTCCGGCCCACCAGCCAGTACTCTTGATCAGATCTGCCGGGCGCAACGAGCTAATAAACAGCCCGAACGTGGGGATCGACCAGAGAAAGGCAATGAACAGGACAAGCGCCGTGACGAAGCCACCGCTGACGGCGCTCACCAGACTTTCGTGCAGTGGCTGCTTTTTCTCAGCTGCCAGATCATGCGATGCAGCACTCGACCTGGCATCGGAGTTCGCGGGTACTGTACTCATCGTTGGGCCTCCTGTTCACGGAACCGACGCACATTAATCACCATCACGGGAATAATGACGATCAGTAGTAGAACGGTCAGAGCGTTTGCCACGCCAAAGTTGTTAAAGTTGAAGAACTGCTGGTAGTATTCGACAGCGATAACGTTGGTACGATAGTTGCCACCGGTCATGACGTACACTACGTCGAAGATCTTCAAAATGTTAATCACCATCGTCGTCGCCACCACCGCAATCGTCGAACTGACCATCGGCACCGTAACCTGGAAAAAGATGGTGATTTCGCCTGCTCCATCCATACGGGCGGCTTCGAGAATCTCTGCCGGAATGCTTTTCAGCGAGGCCGACAGGATGACCATACAGAAGCCGGTCCACATCCAGACGTAGACGATAATCAAGGCAATGGTATTCCATCTGGTATCGATCAGCCACGCCACCGGCTGACCATGCAGCACCCCAATTAAGGCGTTGAGCAGCCCGATCTGCGATTGACCAGCGGGCGCATACTCGTAGACAAAACGCCAGATCACACCTGCGCCAACGAAAGAAATTGCCATTGGCACAAAGATGGCCGCTTTAATCGCGCTCTCGATCCGCACCCGATCAACCAGCACCGCAATGATCAGCCCAAGCGAGACGGTGAGCGTGGTTCCCAGCACCAGCCAGATGATATTATTTTTCAGCACATCTAGCATGGCTGCATTGGTAAAGATGCGGCGATAGTTAGCCAGGGCCACAAAACGCGAGGAATCGGCGTTGAAAAAGCTGAGCCAGATGGTATCCAGCATAGGATAGAACAGAAAGATCGTGACAAAGAGGACGGCAGGCGTGATCCAGAACCACGCCTTCCAGGTAGTTGCCCGCTCGCTCCCAGAACGAGCAAGCAACGAACGGTTTGTTAGCGCCTTTGCCATACCATTGCCCCTCTTATGATGTATAGGCCGACTGCGCAGTCGATTCGACGCCGCTCAAGATCGAATCCAGCTGCTTCTGGTCGCTAATGAAGGCCAGCGTACCCTTCCAGAATGCCTGCTGCACCTCGGATGGCATCATATCGCCAGCACCAAAGCGGAAGATGGCGGCATCAGTGAGCATCTTGGCCGAAGCCTGCGCGACTGGATTGGGATAAGCGGTCAGATCAACCTGCTTGTTGACCGAGGTAAAGCCGCCGCGTTTCACCCAGATCGTCTGCGCCTCTGCCGTTGCCAGATACTTGATGAACTGGCTGACCGCGCCGTTGTCCTTCATCGCCGTCACCAGATCAGCGCCGCCGGTGATGGCTCCCTGATATTGCGCATTGATCGTTGGGAAGGGGAAGAAGTTGAAGTCCGTCCCAGGCTTGGCGTTTTTATATTGCCCCGTGATAAATCCAGCGGTGAAATCGCCCAGGTAATACATATAGGCGGTTGGTGGATTGGCAAAGGGCGCATAGCTGGCTGGCTCGTAATTGGTTGCCAGAATCGATTGAGGCGCACCGTTGATATAATGTTTGCCACCGACGATCTGACCAAACGTTTGAAACGCCTTCTTAATGCTATCGTGCGTCCAGGGGATCTTATGGGCAACCCACTGATCGTAGAGATCGGAGCCGGACTGTTCCAGATAGATCTGAGCAACCCAGTCGCTAGCAGGCCACCCGCTGGCTGCCGCGCTCTCCACGCCCATTGACCAGGGATATTTACCCTTGCTGGCGATGCTGTCCGACAGCTTGATCAGATCGTCCCATGTTTTGGGCGTCTCAGCATTGATGGCCTTAAATTGGGCCGGACTATACCAGACCGTACCTTTGTTAGCAACTTTATAGGAGAGGGCATAGAGCTTGCCATCAAGGGAGCCAAGATCAAGCCAGGAACCGGCATAGTCGGACTTCATCTGACCCATATCCAGAAAGCCGTCCAGCGGTTTGAGCTTATTCTGACTGGCAAACTGCTTGACCTTGCCCGGATTTGGCAGAATGGCGATATCTGGCGGGTTGTTGCCGCGCAGGCGTGTGGTCAGGACGGCATCGAGGTCGCGCGTCGATTCAATATTAACGGTGATCTTTGTCTTTGCGGTAAAAGGTGCCACGACCGCTTTAAAGGATGCCTGCTCGTCTGAACCCCAGACGTTTAACACGTCGATCGTGGTTGGCGTCGCAGCAGTGCTGCCGCTGCTCCCCGTGCTGCCACCGCAAGCTGCCAACAATGCTCCCGCCGCGCTGGCCGTTAAGCCTGCGGACATGGCACGCTGAAGAAATACACGACGGCTCAGCCCTTTATAGCTATATTCTTCTACCAGCTGGTCCAGGCTCTGACGCTGCCGACGCTCAAAAATGTTCATGGGAAATCCTCCTTTGGTCCCCTCAGATTGCTTGTAGCGACCGACAACCGCAAGGGTTTGTCGCTACCACCGTTCAATAAGGACAGGGAAAATATGTTTCCTGCTGTGATGATCGCTGCTCATAAGTGTAGCTGAAGCGCTTATTCTGGGGAACGTTTTTAAGAGGGCTGCCTGGGGGCTTTTTGTAGTCTCTCAAGATGGGGCCGAATATGGCAGGGCGAGGACAAGCCATCGCCCTGCCATATTCGGGTGGTTATATCACTGCCTCCCAGATCTGCGTGGTGCGATCCCAGCCGCCGGAGGCGATGTAGCGCCCGTCACGCGACCAGGCCACCGTTTCTACGTTCTCGTTATGGCCCTTGTAGGTGTAGAGGGTCTGGTCGGTCTGGACATTCCAGAGCTGGACCGTGTGATCCCAGCTGCTCGAAGCAATGTATTTCCCATCTGGCGACCACGACACGTCAGAGACATCAAAACTATGGCCTTTATAGGTCTGTACGGTTTCGCCAGTCGTGGCATTCCAGACCTGCACCGTCTTATCACGGCCACCGGAGGCGATATAGCGGCCATCGGGCGACCACGCGACGGTATTGACCACATCGGTATGGCCGCGATACGTGCGTAGAATCAGGCCCGTTGTGGCATCGATGATATTGACCTTAGAGTCGCGATCGGCAATGGCGATAAAGCGGCTATCGGGCGACCACGCCACCGCATCGATAAACTCGTTGGAAGGCTGCTTCTTGTCATCTCCATATGTCACCAGCCGTTGACCGGTCTGAGCATCCCATATCTGGACCGTATGATCCCAACTTCCCGACGCTATGTATTTCCCATTCGGCGACCATGCCACCGTCGAAACAACATCGTGATGCTGCTTGTAAGTGACGAGCTGCTGCCCCGTCTGTGCGCTCCATATCTGGACCGTATGATCCCAACTTCCCGACGCTATGTATTTCCCATTCGGCGACCATGCCACAGCATCTACGATATCGTTATGCCCGGTATAGGTCAGGCGGCGCGTCTTCGTTTTGGCGTCCCAAATCTGCACCGTGCGGTCCCAGCTGGCCGAAACAACATAGCGATCATCGGGCGACCAATCTACGGCGTCCACGATATCGTGCTGACCCGTGTAGGAGAGCAGCGTCGTGCCGACAGGGTGCGCGAGGCTCGTGAAGACATAGCGTGCGCCAAAGAGAGCGGCCAGGGCAAGGATCAGACTTGCCACCAGCGCCACTGGTAACGTTTTCTCTATGATGCGCATAAAAGAAGAAGTATGTTGACGACGCCCAGCAGTTGGTGGACTGCTCGGCAGCGGCTTTCTGGCTGGACGCTCCTCGCGCTCGACAGAGACCAGAATTGGCGAGAGGCGCGGCAGCGGCTTTAACGCAGGTGGTGGCAACGCCCGTAAGCGGGCATCAAGATGCTGATAGTCTGCCTGCACCCGTCTGCAAGCCTGGCACGATTGCACATGGGCGTCAAGGGCTGCCTGCTCCTCCTGCGTCAGATCTTCATATCTGAGGGCCAGCTTCTCCGCCCAGGCCAGACAGGGAGAGAGAGGATTCATCGCTTCTTCTCCCTTCCTCCAGCTCCAGCGCTTTGACCGATCACCAGTTGATGATAAATCTGCCGTAACTCTTCTTTTCCTCGACTGACATATTTACTCACAGAAGCTTCCTTTATTTTGAGAAGATGAGCGATTTCGCGCTGAGATAGCTCCTCAATGACATACAGGATGAGGCATGGCCGGTACGTCGGTGAAACCCGTGCGAGGGCGAGCTTGAGCAGTTCGCTCTCCTCCACCTGCGCCTCCGGCCCTTCAGCAATCAGTTCCTCCGCTCCTCCTCTATAGATATCCCAGGGAACCAGGCGCAGGCGCTTCCCGCGCTGTTGATAGGTATGTGTGCAGTTGGTGGCGATACGATAGAGCCAGCCAACAAACTTTTCCGGTTGGCGTAATCCCGGCAACGCCTCCCATGCTTTCAAAAACGCCTCTTGCGTCAATTCACAGCCCACACCATCATCGCCAACCATGCGAATTAAATAACGGCAGATACGGTCATTGTATCGCTCATAAAGTGCTTCAAAAGCGGCTTGATTCCCTCCCTGCGCCCGTACGACCAGTTCACATTCTTCAGGACTACTTTCTATATATGTTGTCGGGGTTGTTTCCCTTCCCCTATACGGCATGGGTGAACCGCCTCTCAGATAAAATAGCAGCGGGTTCAGGAGCCTTTCCTGCATGTGCTACAACAATGATAGCCGATTGATACCTGTTTCTCACCACTCCGCATTCAAGAGGGAGGACCGGTCAGCAAGCGATGCGGCCTCTTCTGAGCGATAACGGGTGCTATCAGACGATGCTCATATACCTGCATTAACACAGCAGGGATACGCTCAGGCACCGAAAATAGCTGGCTCTCCGTACTGGAAAAGCTGAGGGCAAAAGCCATGCCCAGCGCCTCCTGAATATTGTGCAGTTCGATCGCCAGAGCATGATTATCCATACCATACAGTTCAACATAACGCACAAAATAGGCCACCATGCGCTTGCGAGCGGCACTGAGATCGTGCTGCATGCGTGCGTAATCGGCGATGGTCTGGTGCAGCATATAGCGGCCCGCTCCAATCACCTCCAGTAACCCGGCATCGACCAGCGTATCCAGTGTCTCAATCGTCATACCACTGACAGCCAGCGCCGCCTCTTCCGAGAAGCCTTTGCCTGTGGTTGGAAATACTGATAGTTGCGAGAGCATATATTGGGCGTGTTCGTCGAGATGCAGGTAACTGCTGGCAATCGCCATCCCCATTGAAATCAGGGGCTGCTCCAACTTCCATTCTCGCTGCTCCACGGAGGGCCGAACCTGATACATCGTCAGGCGCAGACGCTCTTCAGCAGCATTGAGATGTTGCAGTACGGCCTGCAAACGCCGCTGCTGGCCGCCATAGCTATGATCACGGCAGTATTTGCCAAGAATGGTAATCCCTAACGGCAAGCCACCAACAGCCCGAATCAACGTGCGTGCCGCTGCTTCATCCTGCGCAACCAGCGTTGGGACAAAGCGCTTCAGCAATTGCAGGCCCTCTTCTTCATCCCACACACGGACATGGAGCGCATGAGCATTGGCGAAATGGAGTGCGATGGTCGGGAAGCGCGTCGTCAACAGATAGGAGCAGTTTGGGCCACCAACATTGAAGGCAAAGTAGCTCTCAGTTGTCCATACATCATCGATAACGATCAACATCTGACGCATCCCGATAGCGGCCCGCACTTTGCGTATAAACATCTCAACGGTGGTCAGGCGATTCATTTCAGTTGCTGGTATGCCCAGCAGATGACCCCAGCGTTCCAGGTGGGCCAGCACGCTCGCCTCAGTTCCCGGTGCAGCCCAGAGGATACCATCGCGAAAACGCTGCTGTACCTCACTGTCGTAGGCAAGCTCTGCGGCCAGCGCGGTCTTCCCGACACCGGGCAGCCCGTATAGTGCCATCTGCACACGCCCACTGCCCAGGCATAGTTGCTCTTTCAGATGCCGTAGTATTGCATCTCGCGCGACAAGCCCCTCCGTCTCAATATGAGGCGGCGGGATCAGGGGATCAAAAACTGGGGAAGCACTCTCGCTCTCTCTATAGTGTTCGTCAGGATGAGCAGTGAGTGGCTGCGCGGAAGGGAGAGCAGGAGAGAACACCACATCTTCCTGTAAGAGGCCCAGTTCATGAGGTCGCATCTCAAAGAGGTGGCATAACCGTTGAAGGAAATACGCGCTAGGGGAAGCGGCCCCGCGCTCCCAGCGTCCAATGGTCTTCGGATCAGCAATCCCGATCTGCTCAGCAACATAGCCTCGTGACCAGCCACGTCGTTGCCGCTCTTGCTTCAATGCATCATTGGGTTGTATCCTGCCACGCCCCTTTGCCTCTTGTATCATCGCTCCTGCTCCTGATCTTTCCCCATACGTTTTTTAGCCAGAGAGATACATTCTTCAGTAGAGGAGATTCCCCATTGCCTTCCCCTCTATCTATATGACAACAGATGAGGCCAAAACCTGACAGAAAGATGAGGCAATTTTCCCAGCCTTTCAATGTGATTTCGTAGCCGCGGGGCGGTATAGCGCCCCGGGGAACAATGAGGATAAAGAAACAAACGCCGTAAAGAAGCGCGGCGACGCA
>JAICIM010000418.1 GCA_025928885.1 Ktedonobacteraceae bacterium
AAGCATGCATCATTACATGCACATGTATTGCTCTTCTCGTCTTCCTCTCCGCTTGCCAGGGAGATACCAATCAAGATAAGGCGCAAAAGAACCCGGTTGGACCAGCCACAGCGACAACCATCCCGACGCCAACCCCGACAGATGGTACGATGAATATGGAGGTGCCTGGACATCGCATCACACCCACGCCAGCGCCAAAGCCATCTCCCACCACACCTCCAGTACAGGCGAATGGGCGTCCTGTGCTGGCCTTCTTCTATCCCTGGTACAATATGTCAACCTGGAACGCCAGCACCATGTCTGATCTGCCCGCCAGCAAATACAACTCCAGCGACGACACCACCATCCAGCGTCAGGTCTCCTCAGCTGCCACCGCTGGCATTACGGGCTTTATTAGCTCCTGGTGGGGCGCGGGGGATCAGACCGACAAAAACTTCGCCAAAGTCTTGAGCTATTCGGCAACGCTCGAAAAACAGACCGGCGCACATTTTGCCTCGACGATTTATTTTGAAAGCAACGCCCCCGCTCTACAAGGCACCGCCAAGATCGTGAGCGCCCTCCAATATATGAGCGCCCACTACACCAGCAGTCCCTATTATTTCCATTGGCAGGGGAAGCCCGTTTTCTTCTTCTGGGCGCCACTGGCAAACGGGCGCACGCTGGATCAGTGGGCCTCGATTCGCAGCCAGGTTGATCCCAATCACCAGATGATCTGGTCCGCAGAGGGCGTTGACACCACGATGCTCAACGTTTTCGACGGCATTCATCTTTTCAGCGGCGGCTACTGGGGATTGCAAAGCAATACGATGCCAGCCGTCGATCAGGGCTTTCGCAACAAGGTTGATGCTTACAATCAAGCTAACGGCACGAACAAAATCTGGGCTGCTGGCATCATCCCCGGCTACGACGATACACGAGTTCCCGGGCGGCAGGGAGCCTATAGCATCGCCCGCAACAATGGAGCAACTTATACGACCGAGTGGCAGGCGGCAATCGCAAGCGATCCTGAATGGATTACGATCACCAGCTTCAACGAGTGGTTCGAGGGATCAATGATCGAGCCAAGCGCCACCTATGGCACGGAGTATCTCAATTTAACGCAACAATTCGCGAAACAGTGGCATGGTTGACAGCGAGGAACTTTGCCAGGCCTGATCTGTGCCGTTTATTTGAATGCGCTGAATATCTCCTGCCGAGGCGTCAATAGCAATCCTATCCTGCATAACAGCCGTCGTAGTAATCCCATGCGTCACAACCACTACCTGATCTGAAGGTGTTGCAAGAGAGTATACGGTATCAACGATGGCGTTATCCTGACGATGGCGAATAATCAGTAACAAAGAGCTATCCGTTGGATGCAATGCTGTTTCCGCCTCAGCTCCCACTGAAAAAGTCCCTATTTCGGTGACGATTGAGGCACTCCCTTCAATAGTAATGTGTCCTTGCGTATCAATCGTAAAGACAATCGGCAAAAAGGCCGGCTGGAAACTCGCTTTAGGATGGATACTAATAAAGTATGCGCTTTCATAGCGCGTAATACACCATCCGATAGAGCTGATCAAATTAATAACGCATAGAAAAATACTGAAATACAATAATGCTACATAGGTCCTTTTCCCATCTAACCTCTTATACTTCATCATAATAATTGCAGCTAATCCTGGCAATGAGACAAGCAGTATCAACCACATCAGCGCAAGGATCATCTTCGATCGCAGTTCCATATATTCCCAGCCGAACCAGGCATTGCGCTTAGACCAGCTAACCACTACGACGATGAGATCAAGTATAAGCAGGCATGATAAAAAGGAATTTTCTTTTAATCTATACATAATCGTCACTGCTTTCAGCGTTTACAGAGGCACTCAGAAGAGAAAAAGCCATGCTCTTCAATTGAAAAGGGGCAAGTTTTGCCCCTTTTATCCACACTTACAGCAACAAATCAGCGGCTTAATTGATATTTTTGCACTGCCCAAGCACAAAGCAGCCCTGGACGCTATGCTCGTCCACGACCTGAATATATCCTCCATTGACGACATGTAAAATGACGATTGCTTTATTGACAGGATCACCATTGGTGCTAAACGAAATCTGTCCCGTCACGCCCTGAAACCCCTGATTGCCATAAATTTTTAATAGCCCCTGGCGAAGCTCCTCGGGCGTAACGGTGGTCGCCCCCGCGTCAAGCACGTTGGTATAGCCCTTCAATAGCGCTTGCATAGCATCATAGGCGAGCATGGAATCGCCAGTGGGGCGGGTAAACCCGTAGGGATTGGCATGTTGATGAAGGGGGTCGAAATCCTGGCCGTAGAGCGTGAAGAATGGATGGGGCGGGAGCTTCTCCATCCCCCACACATCGGGATAAGCGAATGCGGTAAATTGTAAATGGATAAAACCCTGGCGAGCCTTGCCTGTATAGCCGCCCAGTTCGTAGAGGCCATCTCCTCCCATGACATTGATAGCAGGCCGTTGCTCTAACAATGTCGCCAGATCAGACGCGTATCCGGCGAAGTAGATCGCATCGGGTTTTGTAGTGAGAGCTTTATCCAGGTGCGCGGGAAGCGTCACCGTATCCGCCACTTTGTACTCTTCTACATCTATAATTTTGTTGCCATCGCTGACAAACTGGGCAATAAAGTCGTTAGCCAGGCTCTTACTGTAGCTATTGTTGGGGTCCACAAAAAGCGCTACCCGCCTCACATGCATTTGGTGTTCCATATATTGCGCCCCGGCAATAGCCTGTGTTTTGTTTGCTGGAGCCACACGGAAGAAAAAGCGCGAGAACCCCGTAAGATCATCGGTGGAGGCTGTGGGGGCAACCATCGGGAGACCAGCATCGGCGAACAGTTTCATTGCATTGATCGTCTGCGCACTGAACGTCCAGCCCATAACACCAATAATCTTTGCAGCTTGCCGTGCCTGCACGATCTGTTGAGCAACATCCGTAGCCATGTCAGGATCACTCCCTGAGTTCGCAACCAGCAAGCGCAACAGGCTGCCTCCAGAGGTTCGTACCTTATCGTTGTACTCTTTTTGCGCAACATACGCTCCCTGAAGTACGTCATGACCGGTACTGATGGCGCTGGCATTGGAGCCTGTAACGGTGGTGCCGACCACCAGCGTTACATATGGCTTCCCGGAGGCGATGATCAGTTGATCCTCCTGATAGATCAGCGCCTCCGCATCATTGGTATCTTTAATAAGCTGCGCATGCCATAATGCCAGCGCCCCGGATCTATCACCCTTGCGTAATGTGTCCGCCGCCTGCCGTTTGAGGATGCCGCTACCATTCGGTCGATTGACATCAAAGGCGTAGGAGCCATCACTGAGGCCAATGAGGTCTTTCTCGGGTCCAACAATGACGCCAATGTCGTGCGGTACATTTGCCAGGGGACCGGATGCGTGGACCGCAAAGAGCTGATACGCCATAAAGCCTGCAACGCTTAACACAAGCACACCTAATAGAGAAAGCGCTGCCGTCAAGCGTGCTTTTTCTGCTGCATGTCTCGGGGGTGTGATAGCCATTGGAACAAACCTCCTCTATGGTTGTAGAGAAATATTCTCAGACAGTTTCTGCTTTTTACGTGAAGATTAAATTCATTGTTTTAATAACGACTTTTAAACCATACCCTAAAAATCGTATCGCGACGCATGATAAAGAAGGGAGGCAGTGGCTAGCAGCAAGATGGTTTGATGGATGTTGATAGCTTTCAAGCAGAGACATCATTATGCTCTTCTCCCTCCTATTATCTTTAAGCAATACAAAATCCAGAGAAAGGGATCGAGGCAACGCAAGGGGTTCACGCTGGGAAATATATCGTTGACATCAGGAATTGTACCGGTAGCTGATGTGGCAAAAAAATGGGTCTGCTGAAACCGGGCAGTAGCGGTTAAAAGGCTACGCTGCTGATAATATGTCAGGACAGCTCTCATTTCTTGATCAATTTGCTGGAGGTCCGTTATATTCAGAAAATTGCCGTAGGCAGGCTTCTGCATAAATGCGTATCTATTGGGATCATACTTCCCTGGGTCCGGTCGGACTCCCATTGCCTGGGGAGCGGGCAAACTTTTTACATATTGAAGCAGATCGGATTTTGAGAGCATTACAGCAACAGGCGTATCCGGCAGGCTATGACCAATAGCTTGCTTACGCGAAAGCTGTACCAGCTTGATGACATCGTTAAGGCGATCAACCGCTCGACGTTTGTATGCAAGATCGAAGATAGGTTGCCATCTGGCCTGCAAGGAGGGCGATATTTGTAAATCGTCCGTAATAGGTTTCATCGTGAATGGATCGGCCACAAAGATAAAGGCGTTCGCTCTGAGGACAAAGCGTGCATAATCAGTTAACCGATCCTGGTAAAAATCCTCGCCAGCGGCATCATAGATCATCAGATTCATGGTCGTAGCAGGCAAGCGCGGTGATTCACTGCGTACGATATTGTAGATTAAAGGTTTAGCCTTATAGCTTGTTGCAGCCTGATTCCCATCTAAACTACGCCCCCTGGTAATCGCGTCAAACTGGTTTTGCTTATATTTCTTCTCGACATCAGGTGTCAGGCAAGTGATGCTCGCCAGCCCATTCGCATTACTCATCCATTCCTGCTCAATCTGATGAATCAGCGCAGCAAGAAAATGGCTTTTTCCAGAGAAGGTATCGCCAACCACCGCCAGCGTCATATTGACAGCATCTTCTATATTGTATGGCAAATGATACTGGCACTCTTTGCAAATGCGGCGGGCATGATGAATCGTATACTCGTAGCCGTCGAGTCTTTCCACGTAAAAACGCGCAAATCGTCCCTTTGGGGTTTTCAAAACCCTGTTTTCTGTTTTCGAGAAAATATCGCACTCCCCCAGATAAATCTCTCGAAAGCAGGAGGGGCAGTAACACTTAGCTGCAAAATCGAAGGCCATAATACACAAACCTCCAACACATTTGAATCTCGCGCTTCTCTAGCGCCAGGGCTGCTAGACATTTTTCTTAGCAACATAGCGGACATGCAATAGCAGGCTCGCCAGAAAAAACATCGCACCAAGAAACAGGGTCGTTGGCACGGTATTGAGATTGAGTAACGCGGCCAGAAATCTACCGCCGATAAAACCAGCACAGGCCCAATAACATGCCAGCAAAAAACCAAAAAAGAGCGCCAGATTCTCTTCAACGGCTCGCACACACAGAGTGAAGAGCAACCATGACACCAGTAAGCCGCCAAAGAGGACCAGGAAATTTTGCAACAAGAGGCCCATAATCACTGCTACTAATATATTGCAGATAATTCCTGCACCGCGAAAAAAACTAGAGCGTGGATCACGTTCAAATTGAGAGGAGAACTCAAAGAAATTCTCCCGATCCTCCACCAATGTTCGGGACGAAACAGCAGGCGAAACTACTATCTGCTGATTGCTCACCAACTCAGTTGCGGTATCCGGGGTGGAACCAGCAATAGTTCTGGTCTGTTGCACATTCGTTGGGAGAGTAGGCGTTGCCGATATTCTAAGCGCCTTATGAGTTATTTCTGTATCAATAGCTGATGACGCAGGAAGCGTCTGACTCATCGCAAGCAGAGCCAGATCTTTCTCCTGTTCAGCAACAGCTGGCAGTGATAACGTTTGTGATCCTCGTCTGGCCGATGTCACTGCTTTTTCAAGGGCAAGGGCAAATGTTCGTACATCTGGATAGCGATCCTCTGGCTTTTTTTGCAGCGCACGCTCGACAACCGCTCCCAATTCCTGGGTGACGCGGGGATAGGTGGGATAGAGCAGCGGTGGCGGCATCCTCCAATGCTTCATACAGATCTCTTCATCTGTTCCATCAAAAGGGCGCTCTCCACTGATCCACTCATATACAACTACAGCAAGAGAATACTGGTCGCTTGCCCTCCTCATATGACCGGTGATCCGTTCAGGAGCGATGTAGGCAGCGGTGCCAACAACGTTCTTCTCATTGGAGCGCTTTTGTGGACCCGTTTTCCCCGAAATTGAGATCCCAAAATCGCTTAATAATACATGGTCTTCCGTTCTTAACAACATATTTTCAGGTTTGATATCGCGGTGGATAATCGGCGGGTGCTGCTCGTGGGCGCATTGCAGCGCTTCGGCGATCTGCTTTGTATAGAAAACAACACGTTCTAGCGGGACCCGGGTGCCGGCAGGATAGAGGCCACGTAACGTCCCATGAGAGGCATACTCCATGATGATATAAGGGGTATAATATGTGCCGCCAATCTCCTTACTTACCTGGATACCAACATCGCTAATCTGCACAATATGTGAACTGAAGCGTTGAAGATTGGCAATCATCCTGGCCTCAAGCAAAAACTCATCTTGATTATATTCTTCCACTTCTGTCTCTTTCAACACTTTGATTGCCTGCCGCAA
>JAICIM010000114.1 GCA_025928885.1 Ktedonobacteraceae bacterium
AAGCGCGAAGCCGCATCCAAGACGACTCTTCCCATCTCTTCGTGAGATCAAGATCCCAGAAAGAACATCTGGTCGATAGGCTGTGTGTGGACACCTGGTAACAGGCGGAGCCAAACAGCACTAATGATCGTACGGCTTGTTGTCACTTGTCTCTTCTCCCTCGTTGATAGAACGGCTCTCGTTTCGCTCTTGCCGTCGTCAGCAAAATTGAGGCAATATCGTTTAAGCAGTTGTGTCTGGTACTTGTCAAAAAGGCTTGCTCTGATATATAAAAAGAGCGAGCCTTTTTTGATTACTCACTTATTAGTACTGGTCGGATGCTATGCTGATCGATTTCCATACTCACATATTTCCCCCTCATATCTGCCAACAGCGTGCGCTCTATTGTGAACGCGATCCCTGGTTCAACGCCCTGTATAGCAATCCTCGCGCTTTTATGGCGACCGCCGACGATCTGATTGCCGAGATGGACGCTTCTGGCGTCGATGCGTCTGTCACATTCTCGTTTGGATGGACCGATCCGGGACTGATCGAGGAGACTAACAGCTACGTCATTGACGCCATGCGCCGCTATCCTGGACGCATCTATGGTATGGCTGTGCTACAACCCACCGCCGGCAAGCGTGCGCTGCAAGAACTGGAACGTTGTGCGCAGGCAGGCATGATCGGACTGGGCGAACTGATGCCGCATGGACAGGGATATAAATTAAGCGATATTCAATTGCTCATGCCGTTTATGGAGATCGTCCGCCACTATCAATTGCTGGTCCTCTCGCATTGTAGCGAACCTGTCGGACATCTCTATCCAGGCAAGGGCGATGTCTCCCTTCAGGATATCGTGGCGTTTCTGACAGCGTTCCCTGATATACGCTTTATCGCTGCCCACTGGGGCGGTGGCCTGCCCTTCTATAGCCTGATGCCAGAAATTCAGCGCATCGCTGCCCATGTGTGGTATGATACAGCCGCAACCATCTATCTCTACCGCAACACTATTTTTCCTGTTGCGGAGCAATTGATTGGTGCCGATCGTATCCTTTTCGCCAGCGATTACGGCCTGTTGCGTCAGCGGCGCGTCATCAACCATATCAGGCAGTCCGGGCTGAGTGAGCCGTCTCTACGTATGATCTTAGGCGAAAATGCACGTCTTTTATTAGGGTTGCCGGAAGAATAACCAGGAGTCAGGGCGAGAGTTATGCGAGTAGTTTCTCTGGGAAGTGGCAGTAGTGGCAATGCGCTATTGATCGAAGCGGGACCGCGTGGGCGCACGAAACTGCTGGTCGATGCAGGCTTTAGCGTCAGAATAATCGCTGAGCGCCTGCATAAGATCGGCGTTCACCTCACGCAATTGCAAGGGGTGCTGGTGACGCATGAACACAGCGACCATGTACTCGCCCTGCCGGGCTTGATGAAGCGCTACAACATACCCGTCGTGACAAATCCCCGCACCTATGCAGTAATTGAAGAGGGACTCGCGACCGGCATGTGGCGCTCCGATTCCGGGAAACTTATCTCCTCGCAGCAAGAAACAACGCCGCTGCTTGACGTAGCCAATGAAGCCACGGCTGATATTAGCGTACAAAACGGCGGTGAGGTAGCATTGGAAGAGCCGGTTGCGCCAGACGTTCGCAACTCCCCGACGCTTTTTTTGCCATTGGAGGTCGGAGCGAGCCGCATCATTGGCGATATTACCGTGACATCGTTCCCCATTTCCCATGATGCTGTCGCTCCCTGCGGCTATCTGCTCAGCGCTGGTGGTTGCCGGGTCTGCGTCGTGACCGATAGCGGCGAGGTCACACCTGCAATGCTTGATATGATGCGCCTGGCCGATTTACTTGTATTGGAATCGAATCACGATCGCGAACGGCTGTTGCGCGGCCCCTACCCTTACTATCTCAAGGCGCGTATTCTCAGCTCCACGGGCCACCTCTCCAACGATCAGGCTGCCGAGGCGGTGCTACGGACATGGAGAGGCGATAGCGTGCGCTGGCTCTGGCTCTCCCATCTGAGCCGCACAAATAACACCCCCACTCTGGCCCGCAGCCAGATGCGCCTGCGCTTAAAAGAAGCTGGAGCCAACCTCGCCCAACTGCATATCTCAGTTTCGCCTCCTGCTATGGGCCATACCTGGGACTCTACACAACTCTGGCACACTTCTTCGCTCTGGGAGATGCCAGGATAGACGGGCATTTCCAACATTCTCACCATGAATTATGACAGTTCGTCGCTATGCACGCGCCGTGACATCCTGGTTCAACGCCAGTCGCACGCGCTTTATGGCCGGAGTGGCCCGTAGTGACTCAAAGAAGCCTGCTGCTTGCTCGAAATGATAGCGTGCGCGGCTGAGATCGGTGTTGCGTTTGTTTTGTCTGATAGCGCAAGCGGCACGGCGTTTATAGAGCAAGCCCAGTTCGTAGAGTGTATTGCCAAGCTCCCAGGGGATATCCAGCACCTCACAACGCCGCAAGCTCTGACGCAAATCATCCTCGGCCAGCGCCCAGTTTTGTTGTCCACGATACATGCGCCCACGCGCTCGTAACGCTATCGCCAGGCTTTTGCGTGCGCCCGACTCTTCTGCAACGACGAGAGCACGTTCACAGATGTCTTTCTGCGCCTCAAGCGGTTCGCCCATCACGACATACAGTTCGGCCAGCGTGGCGAGCACCTCCGGCGACGGCATCGGTTCGCTTGCCTGCAACTTCTCTTTGTAATCGGCGAGGGCGCTTTCCCAATCCTCACTCGCCAGATGGATCGCGTGCATATGGACGGAGGGCAATGGTTGCACTTCAGCACTCTGATCCAGGACGCGCCTGTATTGTCGCATATACCGATCACCCTCTTCCTGTTCCCCACGACGATACGCGATGCTGGCCAGCGTTTCTAGCGCCCAGAACTGCGCCTTCTCGTTCTGTTGGTAGTGTTCGGTAAGCTGCAATACGTCATGGGCAACCTGTGTTGCGTTATCCCAGCGGTTCCATTGCCGCCATATGCGCATGCGCCAGACCATGCTACGGATCAGCATGGTCGGACTCTCCATCGTCTGCGCATTGCTCCACGCACGGCCAAACCAGGCCAGGGCCGTAGAATAATCGGCTACGTGCTCATGAATCATGCCCAGCGAGAGATAGAGGTCATATAGCTCCTCGCGTTCGGTCAGGCGGTTCTCCAGTTGCTGCCGACGATGTTGCAAGGCATGAGCATCTTTGTATTTATGGTAGTGAGTGTAGATAAAGCTGAGGGCATCCAGTGTGAGGGAGAGCGCATAGGCATTGTCCAGTTGCTCGGCAAGCTGCAACGCCTCATGTCCACTTTCAAGCGCGTTTTCAGCCAGAGCCACTTTTTGAGCACTATCCACCATCTCTAGCTGGCGGCTATACCAGAATGCTTGATAGGTCAGAAATGCCACACGTTCACTGCTCAGGGGCCTCTCTGCTGTCAGGTGTAGCCCTGCATCAATATAGGAGCGAACCTCTTGAAGGTGCGGTTGAATAACAAAGCTATTGAGCCAGCGCGTCGTCAACTGGGCCAGGCGATCGTAGAGGTCGAGCAGTTCTTCATCGGTGAGCAGCGGTGCCTCCTCAGAGATTGCCAGTTTGAGCGCCTTGCGATAAGCCTGCCATGCCTCCTTCCGATCACCGCGCTGGAAATAGGCATCACCCAGGCGCTCGTGCATATGGATCAATGCGCCCGGTTCCGCTTCGTCAGCGCTCAAGAGTTCAAAAGCATCGCTGTAGGCTTGCAGAGCACGCAGCGTGTAATAGCTGTGCAATGCCTGATCGCCAGCTAGCGTCAGGTAGGTGATGGCGCGGCGGCGCAGTTCTGCACGCGCCAGCGGCGGTGCTGCTTGCTCAGATGCTGTGTTGCCCTCAATGGCGTTGATCGAGAGGCTCACGGACCAGCTTGTCAGTGCCTGCTGATAGTGATAGGCCAGCAATTCTGTGTATGCTGCTCTATCACTGGCTGTTTTCTCTTCAAGCCAGATGGCAATCTGTGCATGTTCCTGCGAACGGCGCAAACGCGGGATATTATTGTAGGCTACATCGCGGATCAGGATATGCTTAAAGACAAAAATGTGGTCGCGCTCGACCGGACTGCGAACCCGCTTGTCGGTTTCGATGATAAAATCGCGTTCGATCAACGAATCGATCGCTGTGCATAGTGCCTCGTCGCTGATATCGGGAGCCAGTTCACGCAGCGCGGAGAGCCAGAACGTGCGGCCAATGATGGCGGCGTGTTGCAAGACCAGCTTTTCGATCGGGTTTAAGAGATCGACGCGTGCCGCCAGAACGCCCTGGATCGTGTCGGGAACTCGTGGCAACGGCAATGTATAGTGCATATTAATTAAGGTATCTTCGGGGTGGTCGCTGCCCGTCAGCCACTCGTTGAGCATCGCGTCATGAGGCAGCTTGAGCTGCCAGCGCTCCTCTCCCTGTTCATGATCCTGCTCGCTCACCAGCAGTCCCTGATCGATGAGCATACGCACAATCTCCTCCACAAAGAAGGGGTTGCCCTCTGAGCGAACCAGAATCGTGTAGCGCAACACGGCTGGCAGGTCGCTGTTATTGAGTAGGGTATCGATTAGTTCGCTGCTCTCCTCTTGTGAGAGCGTTTCGAGTTCGATCGTCGTGAAATTGCGGCGGCCACCACCCCAGTCGCGCCGTCGCTCGAAGAAATCCGGGCGTGCGGGGCAGAGGAAGAGGATCGGGACGTTGGTAATGCGATCCGTCAGATACTCTAACAGGTCAAGTAGCGCTTCGTCAGCCCACTGGAGATCGTCAACAACAATGATCAACGGTTGAAGCTGTGCCAGCGCTTCCAGAAAGACGCGCCATGCTCTGAGCAATGGCACCTGGGTTCCCCCTTGCTTTGCACCCATACCATAAGCATTGAGCAGCAGGTCGCGCCTGGGCTTCTCGCGCTCAATCAGCGCTTTATCGTGCATTTCGCGGCCCACACTACGTATGATGGTGCTGGCGATCTCTTCAACCGATTCGCCCCGTTTTGCCCTATCCAGCGTCTCTGCTACAAACGTCACAAAGCGCTGCTGTAGTTGCTCGTAGCCCTCTTCTTCTGTTACATGGAGCAGAGAGCGGACGATTTCGAGCAGGGGCCAGTAGGTAATGCCCTCGCCATAAGGTGGACAGCGGCCCTGTAAAACACGGGGTGGCACAAGAGGCGAGGCGGAAGAAGCACTTTTGTGCTTATCCTGCTCACGCGCAATAAATTCGCGTACCAGCCGCGATTTCCCGATGCCCGGAGCGCCAAGTATGGTGATGAGGTGTGGATGGCGCTCAGCCTGTACGCGAGCATAGTTGGCATGCATGAGGGTGAGTTCCAGTGAGCGTCCCACCAGACGGGCATGGCGGCCCTCGATCCCACGCGGATGTTGAATGATGGCCGGAGAGGGCTTGCGTAGCCCGAGTACTACGCTGGCTGAGATTGGTTCCTGCTTGCCCTTCAGATGTAAGGGGGCGATGGGGCGAAACTCAAAAACTTCTCTTGTGGTAAGATAGGTGCGTTCTCCCACCAGGATCGTGTCGGGCGTGGCGGCCTGCTGCAATCGCGCGGCCACGTTCACTGCATCGCCGGTAATTAAGAAATCCTGGCGTTGATGCTTGCGGCTGCTGGGGATTGCCACCTCGCCGGTGTTGATGCCAATGCGCATCTGTAAACGTGTGGCCTGGAGATCCTGAGCAATGCGCCGCTCGTTAAAGCGAGCCAGCGCCACCTGCATATCGAGAGCGGCGCGGATAGCACGGTCTGGATCATCCTCGTGCGTGATCGGCGCTCCAAAAACGGCCATCACCGCATCACCGATATATTTTTCGACCGTGCCGCCGTGTTTGCGGATCTGTTCCGCCATCAGGTTGAAATAACCCGTCAGAATGGCACGCATATCTTCAGGGTCCAGGCGGTCGGCCAGCGGGGTAGAGCCGGTAATATCGGCGAACATGATCGTCACGACACGCCGCTCTTCCGGTGGCAGCAGTATCTCGGAAGGAGCTGGTTTTGTCACTGCACTTGCCTCAGCCATTCTGCTCTCCTGGTGTGTGAGCGCGGTCCCGCACTCAATACAAAACTTGGCGATCGGCAAATTGACCGTGCCACAGTTCGGACAAACAACGAAGCGAGTGCCACATTCGAGGCAAAACTTCGCGTTTGGGGGATTCAAGGTTTGACAGTTGAGGCAGCGCATAAAAAATCCTGTTTTTGCAGTGTGACCCGCCTTCGTAGTTGAATAAGGGATGATGATCCGGTTCCATTGTACTATATTTTACAGGAAAAAGGGAGAAGGGGGAGGCTCCTGAAGATATTGCGAGCTGTAAGATACACTGTAGAGGGGACGTAGTATCATATGTGTGCGATACAGAGCAGTGTGGAGGCGCGAAGCAGTTTCCAGGAAAGGAGCCGCATCGATGGAGATAGTGGTCTTGTTCGAGGTGGGACTATTTAGTTCTGTGCTTGACGATTACTTCATAGTTGCGTACTATGATGGCTGACGGAAGGGAGAGTTACTATGTTACAAGAATTTCTGGTGGAAAGCCGTAGCTACGATCAGATGCTACGAGGTTCGTGGAAAGCGTATAAGCTTGGCGAAGATGAGCGGCTTGGCGATGAACAACTGGCGGATGATATCAATCGCGGCAGCATACGCGTCTGGTTACCAGCTGGTACCCCCATGCGCTGGGCGACCGGCACACGGCCACTACGCTCGAACTGCCTGCAATTTTTCTGGCCCGATCGCTGGTATATGTTAAGCGCTTTTTACAATGGTCGTGCTTTGATACATACGTATGCAATGATTATTCAGCCAGCAAAGATCATGCTCGACCGTATGACCTATGTTGATCTGGATTTGAGCATTCTGGTAAAACCTGATCTTTCTTATGAAGTCCTGACGCAAGCGGAATTTGAGCAGGCGGCAGAGCTACTGCATTATGACGAGGAGACGCGGATCGGCGCATTGATGGCTTTGCGTACGCTGACCAGTTCCATTCAGCGCAGCGTTGGCGTCTTTACGGTTGTGCCGCAGCATTTACAGCAGACAGATTTTCATCTGGCCGCCGGGTGTGGCGATAAATCCTGACATCTGATTGGTTGCCAGCAGAAGAGGAGCCTGATATGCCCAGACGCATCGATCATATAGCCATTATCGTGCGGAACATCGAGCAGGCGCTGACCTTTTATCGCGATACGCTGGGCCTTCAGCCGCGTGCAATTCAGGATGTGCCGAGCGAACAGGTGCGCATTGCTTTTCTGCCCCCTGGCGATCCCGGCGGCAGCGAGATCGAGCTGATCGAGCCAACGTCGCCCGATTCCAGCCTGGCCCGCTTCCTGGAGAAGCGTGGCGAGGGCATGCATCATATCTGCCTCGAAGTGGAAGATATCGATGCGGCCTTGCAAGAGATGCAGGAGCAGGGCGCACCGGTCCTTGATCAAAAGCCACGCGTTGCAGCTGAGGGACGTGCCATCTTCCTCCATCCCAAAGGAACTCATGGTGTCTTGCTGGAATTGCTCGAAAAGCCTCACGAACCGATTTGAGGCAGTAATTATGCATGGGGGGATCATATGAGCGAGCCTGAAATCGCCGGTCAGGAGCCGTCCGCGCTCTCGGGATTGGGTTTGAGTACAAACCGTGTTGAGGCGCTGGCCGATGGCATCTTCGCCGTCGCTATGACGTTGCTGGTGCTGGATGTGCGCCCCCCGCTTGTCCAGCAACCCCCCGACGCCTGGTTCTTCAGCCAATGGCCGCGCCTGTTTGCCTATGCGCTCAGCTTCATGTTGCTTGGCGTCTACTGGGTCAGTCATCATGCACATTTCCAGTACATTAAACGCAGCAATCGTACGCTGCTATGGATCAATATTGTCTTTTTCCTCTTTATTTCGCTGATCCCTTTTTCAACATCATGGCTCGCCGATAGCTTCGATCCAGCAGTCTCCTCACGTGTGACCGCCCCCATCTTCTATGGGTTGCACCTGATCGTGATTGCGGCCCTGATCGCTCTGCACTGGTGGTACGGCAGTTCGCACCCTCTGCTGACTGGCGGTAAAACGCTGGACCGGCACTTCAATCGTTCTGTGTATCGTCGGATCGCCATCGCGCCTGTGATCTGTCTGGTTGCCATTGCGCTCTCGTTTGTCCTGCCCCTTGCCAGCCTGATTTGCTATACATTGATTCCCATCATCTACATTTTCCCCGGTCATGTAGATCTGCACTGGACGCGCCCAAACCATCGTTAACCCCTTTTTTGCCCGATCAGGCGTACCCCCTTGACATTCCTGGCAATGAGCACTATACTACTAATAGTTTCAATTCTAACTAATTGCGAAGTGAGGTCGTAGAACATTCATGTTCATCAGCGATAACAAGGTCAGGACGTATTTGAGCCTGATCGGCCAGCGCACCAAGCACCAGATGGATCAGCGGTTGCTTCCCTACGACATCACGCCTCAGCAGGCACGCATCGTCGGCTTTGTCTGTTCCAGGCAAAGGGAAGGGACCATCGTTTGTCAGAAGGATATTGAGGAGGCCTTTGAGCTGAAAGGCTCGTCGATCACCAGTCTGTTGCAGGGTCTTCAGCGCAAAAACTTTATCGCGCGTCGCCCCGACCCGGACGATGAGCGCAGGAAGATCGTGACCGTACTCCCCAAAGCAGAGGAGCTTATGAGCGAATTTGAGGTCGCTTTTCGTGAGATCGATGAGCGCATGATGCAGGGGATCACCCCAGAGCAACAACAACTGCTGATTCAGGCGCTTGAACAAATGGCACGCAATCTGGCATAGAAAATACGCCCTTTTTTTGAGGAAATATTTAGAATTCTAATTATATGGATTCTACCTATTCGATGGTGAAAATAATGCTCACCGAATTGATGAGATCTTTATGGAGAAAGATACTATTATGATACAGAACAAGACTCCCCGCATTGCGATTATTGGTGGCGGTCCCGGTGGCCTGACGCTGGCCCGCATCCTTCAGACACGCAATATTCCTGCAACCGTTTTTGAACGCGAAAACAACCCGTACGAGCGGCCACAGGGCGGCACGCTGGATCTACATCCAGAATCAGGTCAGCTGGCTGTACATATGGCCGGACTCGATGCTCAATTTAAGGCGATCGCCCGCTACGAAGATCAGGAGGGCCGCCTGCTGAGTAAAGATGGAGAGACGCTCTTTAGTAACGACGATCAGGAGGAGGAGCGTCCCGAAGTTGACCGTACCGCGTTGCGCACGATGTTGCTGGAGTCGCTGGCTCCAGGCGTTGTCCGCTGGGGTCACAATCTACGCTCTGCTCGTCAGTTAGACGACGGCTCATATGAGTTGCTGTTTGAGAATGGTCTGACCGAGACCTGCGATCTGGTGGTAGGCGCGGATGGAGCCTGGTCGCGCATTCGTCCTCTTGTATCGCGCACTACCCCCACATATACGGGCGTCACCTTCATCGAATTTGGCCTGGACGATGTGGATCTGCAACATCCTATTCTGGCCCGCCTGGTTGGACATGGCAGTATGTTTGCTCTGGCAGATAATAAAGGATTGGTTGCTCAGCGCAACGGTCATGCGCATATTCGGGTTTATGCCGGGATGCGTATCCCCGAAGGATGGGAAGCTACGACCGGTTTTGATGCTAGAAATCCCCAGATTGCGCGTGCCTGGCTGCTCAATCAGTTTGCTGATTGGGGCAACAACTTGCTTGCGCTGATCCATGAATGTAATAACCGTTTCGTGGTGCGCCAGCTCTATGCGCTGCCTATCGGGCATCGTTGGGATTTTCGCCCGGGCGTCACGCTGTTAGGCGATGCGGCACATCTCATGTCGCCCTTCTCTGGCGAAGGCGTCAATCTGGCAATGCTCGATGCCGCAAAGCTGGCCGAAGCAATCAGCGAATATAGTACGCTTGATGAGGCTGTGCGAGCCTATGAAGAGCCAATGTTTGCACGCTCAGAGATCGCGGCCAGAGGCGCAAATGATGGCCTGGCTATGGCGATTGCTCCCGATGCCCCCGCCGGTACGCTGGCCTTCTTCCGCGAAGTGATGGCAGCTCAGACCGAGCAATAGGCCGCACCTTCCTGGAAAGACCATGAGTCGTGATAGCGAACTAAAAATACGCATGGACGAAGGATGAATGAAAATAGATGAATACTATAACCCACAAAGAAACGTTTGTTGATGGCTTAACGGTACGCGTTGACGAGCAGGGAAGTGACCGCCCCATTCTGATCTTGCATGGTGCAGCTGGTCCACAGAGCGTGGCCGGTTTCGCAGCGGCTCTCGCAGAGCACACGCACGTCTTTGTACCAACGCTTCCGGGGTTTGCAGGTGAGCCACGACCTGAATGGTTCACCTGCGTTGACGATATCGCGCTCACCTACCTCGAATTGCTCGAAAGGTTCGATCTGCGTGACGTGATCGTTATTGGCTTCTCCTTTGGCGGTTGGATCGCGTCGGAGCTTGCCGTGCGTGCTCTTGAGCGCCTGGGCGGCCTGATCCTTGTTGATGCCGCTGGTATCCAGGTTGAGGGCTACCAGATCACTCCACCTGCTCAGGGACCAGCACGCGCCAACCAGCAACCGGCGCAACTGAATCCTGAGCAGGCGGCAGCTCGTGCTGCGTCCAGACAAGCGCTCGCTGTATATGCGAAAGATGGCTTCTATGATCTCAAGCTGCGTCGTCGGCTGGCCCGCGTTCATGTTCCCGCTCTGCTGGTCTGGGGCGAGGATGATACCATTGTCTCTCCTGGTTATGGACGCGCCTACGCTGCCTCGTTCCCCAATGCGCGTTTTGCACTCATTCCCCAGGCCGGGCATTTACCGCAAATGGATCAGCCCGAGCGCCTGCTGAGCATAGTGAGTGAGTTCGTTGATAGCGTAGCAGCGTCACACTAACATCGCTATAGAGATAGGAATATCCTCTACAACGGGATATTCCCATGCTTTTTGGGTGGATTCGAGTCGCGCTTGTTTTTCAGCATTTCCAGAGCGCTGATAAGCTTGTGGCGTGTGTTGTGCGGCTCGATGATCTCGTCGATATAGCCACGGCTGGCGGCGATGTAGGGATTGTTAAACTTGGCGGTATATTCGGCGATCAGCTCTTTGCGCCTCTGCTCAGAATCTTCGGCCTTCTCAATCTCGTCTTTAAAGAGAATATTGACCGCCGCCTCCGCTCCCATGACCGCGATTTCAGCGGTCGGCCACGCATAGTTGATATCGCCGCGCACATGCTTGCTGCTCATGACATCGTACGCGCCGCCATAGGCTTTGCGCGTAATCACAGTGATCTTGGGGACGGTCGCTTCACAATAGGCGTAGAGCAGCTTCGCGCCATGTCGAATGATGCCATTTAGCTCTTGATCGGTGCCTGGGAGAAAGCCGGGGACATCGACAAAGGTGATGATGGGGATGTTGAAGCAATCGCAAAAGCGCACGAAGCGGGCCGCTTTGTCTGACGCATTGATGTCGAGGACGCCAGCGAGGGCGCGTGGCTGCTGCGCGACAATGCCAACGGGACGCCCATTCAGGCGCGAGAAGCCGATAATGATATTCGGGGCGAAATGCTCCTGCACCTCGAAAAATTCGCCATCATCGACAATATGCTGAATAACTGCCTTCATATCGTAGGGCCTGTTGGGATTAGCGGGAATGATGCTATCCAGCGCCTCTTCGCTGCGTGTTGGGGGGTCGGAGGGCTGAATTCTTGGCGGATCTTCCATATTGTTCGCTGGCAGATAACTCAAGAGTTGGCGGATCATGCGAATGCAGTCCGGCTCGTCGGGACAGGCGAAATGGGCGACGCCGCTGGTGCTATTATGCACTCTGGCCCCGCCAAGATCCTCAAAGGTAACGTCCTCATGCGTGACGGATTTGACCACGTTTGGGCCGGTGACGAACATATAGCTGGTCTTTTCCACCATAAAGATGAAGTCGGTGATGGCTGGCGAATAGACCGCACCGCCCGCGCATGGCCCCATAATGGCCGAAATTTGTGGAATAACGCCGGAAGCCAGGGTATTGCGTAAGAAAATATCGGCATAGGCTCCCAGGCTCACCACCCCCTCCTGTATACGCGCTCCTCCCGAGTCGTTGAGACCGATCACGGGCGCACCATTTTTCATCGCGAGATCCATGACCTTACAAATCTTTTCGGCATGCGCTTCTGAAAGGGAGCCGCCAAAGACGGTGAAATCTTGTGAGAAGACGTAGACGAGACGGCCCTCGATCTGCCCGTAGCCAGTGACAACGCCGTCGCCGAGAAACTTCTGCTCATCGAGGCCAAAATCGCTGGAGCGATGGGTCACAAACATATCCAGTTCGTTAAATGTGCCGGGGTCCAGCAACAGGTCCAGGCGTTCACGAGCCGTCAGTTTGCCCTTCTGATGTTGCGTGTCGATACGCTTTTGCCCGCCCCCAAGCCGTGCAGCGGCCTTGATCTCATGTAATTCTGCGATTTTCTCCTGCGCCCCTTCAGGCTGAGAGGTTTCCTGTGAGCTACGTTCACTCGTGGTCATTGCCAACATCTCCATTGATATCAGTACGAATATCCTCAATCATGAAGGCAGTATAGCACATGGCCGCCTGTATCTGTGGCGAAGCGAAAGTGATGAAACCTCATCTGAGGAGCTACGAAGATTTTTCAGGAGGTACAGGTATCTCATCATCAGCATCCTCAATAAGGTCGTGAATACTTACATCAAGCGCTCTGGCTATCTTGTCTAATGTTGTTGTTGAAACCTCTCGGTAGGGGTCACGAAACAAGCGTTGCACAGTGCTGAAGCCGAGTCCAGTTTCGCGTGCTAGAGATGACTGGTTGAAGCCTTTTGCTTTAGTAACTTCCTTAATTTTCAATCGAACCAATTACATCTCCATATAGAAGCTATGAAGGCTCTTTCGGCGATAGAGGTGGTAGTTCGCGCATATGTTCTGGCACTTCTGCCATGCCTTCGATCAATTCTGAAGCATCTACTCCCAGGCCGTAAGCAATTCTACCCAGCGTGTCGAGTGTGATATTAGCGTACTCGTCTCTCCAAATACGTTGGAGTGTTCGTAGATCCACGCCAGAGCGCAAAAAGAGCTTACGCTGGCTCACGCCTCTTCGTTTTGCAATCTCTTTGACTTTCAAACGGACCATATATTTCCCTCGCATCCAGGTAAATGATAATAGTAGTCTACAGCTATGTCTAACAAAAAAAGAGTCGTCATGTTGCCATCGAGAAAATACATACACTGATTGCATGCTTGACATGATTTGATAGTAATAATATGATTTTATTGCGGCTTTTTTTATATCATCGTCGTATTGAGAAAAAATTTTAGAGCATGTTGCATTACAACACGTGGCAGTGAAAGGAACAACTATGAGAGCGCCCACCATGCGCACTGAAGCGCTTTTTCCCCTCGTGATTGCACGAGACGAGCTGATCGCTATTGGCGATGCCATCACGCGTTACACCGCATGGCTGGCACGCATGCCAACAAACGCTGTTGAGCATCAGGAAACCATCGCGCTGCTTGATCGTTTGCGGGATCGGCTCTTGTTGCTCGTGCGCTCCCAGACGCAGGAGGGATAGCATGGAAGAGTTGGATAGCATCAACCAGCCTGAAGAAGAGATTCGCACGCGGCTCACGGGCATCTTCCACTATCTCAAAATACAGGCGGTGGAGACAAACTTGCTCTGTCTCATGGATGTTGAGGCGTTAAGCAAACTGGCGGCGCTCAATCACTTGCA